>JBBEBK010000028.1:0-6566 GCA_040882375.1 Chloroflexota bacterium | reverse complement strand
GCCGGCTGCAGCATCGTGCTCAAGCCGCCGTCCAAGGATCCGCTGGTGATGCTGCGCATCGCGGGATACCTCGACGAGACGGATCTCCCGAAGGGTGCCGTCAGCATCCTGCCCATGGATCGCCCCACCGGCGACCGGATGGTCGCGGACGATCGGTTCAAGCTGCTGAGCTTCACCGGGTCGCCATCGGTCGGGTGGAAGATGAAGGCCGATGCGGGTAAGAAGAAGGTGGTGCTCGAGCTCGGCGGCAATGCCGGAGCGATCGTTGACGAGACCGCCGACCTCGATTGGGCCGTGACCCGACTGGTCACCGGCGCCTTCGCCTACTCCGGCCAGGTCTGCATTAGCGTCCAGCGGATCTACGTGGTCGCGTCGATCTATGCCGAATTCGAGCGCCGCTTCGTCGAGAAGGTGCGCGCGGTGAAGATGGGCGACCCGCTCGATCCGGCCACCGACCTCGGCCCGATGGTCGACGCCAGGGCGGTTGCGCGCACCCACGAGTGGGTGCAGGAGGCGCTGCAGCGGGGCGCGCGTGCCCTGATCGGTGGTGCGCCGGATCGTCTCTACTACCCGCCGACGGTGCTTGTCGATGTGCCGAAGGACGCCCGCGTGTGCGGCGAGGAGGTCTTCGCCCCGGTGGTGAACCTCTTCGCGGTCGCCGACTTCGCGGCGGCCGTCGCCGAGATCAACGACAGCCAGTTCGGCCTCCAGTGCGGCATCTTCACCAACGACCTCGAGCGCACGCTGCTGGCTCACGACGAGCTCGAGGTCGGCGGCGTGATCGTCAACGACGTTCCCACCTGGCGCACCGATGCGATGCCGTACGGCGGGGTGAAGGACTCCGGCATCGGTCGCGAGGGGCTGCGCTGGTCGATCGAAGACATGACCGAGCCGCGCCTGCTGGCGTTCGCCCGGCCGCTCTAGCCGCGTGACCGCCACGGCGACGCGCTACGCGCGGGTGGTCCAGTCGGTTGAGCTGCGCGACGGGGAGCTGATGCCGGTCGAGATCGACGGCACACCCGTGGTCCTGGTGCGGCACCGCGGCGAGTTCTTCGCCGTGCAGAACAACTGCTCCCACAAGGACTTCCCGCTCTCCGAGGCGGGCTTCGACCCTAGGGACGAGGTGCTGGTCTGCGCCTGGCATGGCGGCTGCTTCGACGTGCGCAGCGGTGCCGCGGTCGTCCTTCCCGCAACCGAGCCGGTGGAGACGTTCCCCGTTCGGGTCAGTGTTGACGGCTGGGTCGAGATCGGGCTGGCCGGCAGCCTGGCCCGCCCGCCGCGCGCGGGTTCGCAGGCCGATCTGGACCGATGACGCTCGACGCGCTCCCCTTCGTTAACTGGATCTTCTGGGCCGCGCTGGGCAGCGGCTCGCTGCTCGTCCTGGGTGGGACCGAGCTGCTCGGCGGCACGACGCGTGGCTATCGCCTCTTCATGGCGGGGATGCTGGTGGTTGTTGCGGCGATCCTCCTCCTCTCCGAGCTCAACCTTGCGCCCGGCACGGTGGCTGATGAGACGGCCGACACACGCCGTCTGCTGGTATGGGCGGCCGCGGGCCTGACGCTCGCCTACCTGGTCGCATCGGTGGCCGACTGGCCGCGGAGCGGGCTTGCGGTGGCCGCGGGCCTGGCGGGCGTGGCCGCGATGACGGCACTGGCCACCGCCGGGGGCAGCTGGAGCGCTCCGCTCTTCACCGCGCAGATGGTCCTGACCGCCCTGGCACTCGGCGCGGTGAGCGACGCGATGCTCCTGGGTCACTGGTACCTGGTGACGCCCCAGCTTTCGCCGACTCCGCTGCGTCGAATGATGTGGCTGCTGGTCGCGGTCCTGGCGCTGCAGGTGCTGGTCTTTGTGATCGCGGTCACCGCAATCTCCTCGGGACCGCTCGACGGACCGATCGGCTGGGTGACCTGGCTGCGCCTTGGCGTGGGTCTGCTGGCGCCGATCGTGATCAGCGTGCTGGCGATCCTCGCCAGCCGCGCCGCATCGCTCCAGGCGAGCACCGGCCTGTTGTACATCGCCCTTGCCTTCGTCATGGCCGGCTCGATCGCGGGGGCGAGCATCACCTACCTGACGGGCGTGCCGGTCTGATGCGCGTCAACGTTCGCTGCTTCGCCACGCTGCGCGAGCTGGCGGTCAGCCGTGCCAGGCTCGAGCTTCCGGCTGCCGCCTCGCTGGCCGATGCATGGGACGCGCTCGCCGCCGACTACCCGGCGCTGACGCCGCACCGCGACTTCGTCCGTGGCGCCCGCGGCGGTGCCTATGCGTCGTGGGACACCCTGCTCTCCGACGGGGACGAGATCGCCTTTCTGCCGCCGGTCAGCGGCGGCGCTGGTCCGACCGGCCTGACCGATGGACCGATCGACGTCGCCGCGCTCGAGGCAGAAGTTGCGGGCGACGGTCATGGCGCCCTGGTGACCTTCGTCGGACGCGCCCGCGATACCGCCGACGACGGCCGTACCGTGCTGGAGCTGGAATACGAGGCCTACCCCGAGATGGCCGCCGCCGTGCTGGCCCAGATTGCCCTCGATGCCGAGCAGCGCTGGCCGGGCAGCTCGGTGGCGGTGGTCCATCGGGTCGGCATGGTGCCGATCGGCGAGGCCGCAGTGGCGATCGTGGCCGCCGCCGCGCATCGGTCCGAGGCCTATGACGCCAATCGGTTCGTGATCGAGGCGATCAAGGAGCGGCTGCCGATCTGGAAGCGCGAGCGCTTCGCCGACGGCAGCGAGTGGAAACGCCCCGGAGCGTAGGTTTGAGGGGCGAGGGTGGCGCGCGCGCCGATCGCCGTGCACAATGCAGCGCGATGTCCACACCCAAGCCGGGCCAGATCCGGTGCCCCACCTGCCACCGATCGACGCCGCCGGCCGCGTTCTGCACGCAGTGCGGCGCGCCGATTCCGTCGTCGGCGCGCGTGCGACCCCGAGGCATGGATCGAGACGAGCTGGACGAGCGTCTGCGCCAGCGCGGTGGTGGGGAAGGTCCGTTCCGGCGTGGCATGAATCCCGATGACGAGGCCCACGGCGGCGGGGGACCGCCCGGATACCAGCGGTTCCGGCCCGAGCCGGAGGACGAGCTGGTCCGGCGGGTGCCGGGCACCGGCGGCTCGGTCCCGCACGTCGACCACACCGGCCCCGGCTTTGACGAGCGGCCTGCGCCGCCGCCGCCGCCACCTCCGCCGCCTCCCGAGGAGTCCGCGCCACCGCCGGCCGAAGCCGACGGACCCGAGGTCGACACGCGGCCTGAGACGGAGCCCGACGCTCCGCAGCTCGAGGAGCCGGCCTGGGTACCGCCTCCCCCTCCACCCCAGCCAGCCTGGCAGCCGCTGCCCGCAGCGGACGAGCCGCCCGCGTCACAGGGGCCCTGGGACGAGGATGAGCACGGATACGAGCCGGCCGCGTATCGCTCCTACGGCGACGACGACCGGGGCTCGGGTGGCGGCATCGGGCCGCTGATGGTCGGCCTGTTCGTGGTCCTGGGTATCCTGGCGGTCGGCATCGGCGCCGCGCTCTCGGGGGTATTTGGCGACGGAGTCGCCCAGACCACCCCGACCCCCAGCGCACTCGTCACCCAGCAGGCCACGCCCAGCCCCACGCTTGAGCCGAGCATCGAGCCGAGCATCGAGCCGACCGTGGAGCCGACGCCGGGCGGCGGCTCACCGTTCATCTTCCCCGACGGCTTCACCGCCGAGACGCAGCCCTGCGCCGAGCAGCCGGAGAGCTTCTCAGGGTGCGACTCGAGCGGGGCCACCGTCAGCGACGGTGCGGTCTGGGTATGGATCGGGTTCCGTAAGGGCAACGACGCCGATACGGTATCGGTGACGATCGTGAACGCGGCCGGCGCGACCGCCGGGGAGTCGAGCTTGCTGCTCGGCGATGTGATCGACTGCGGCGACAGCTGCAACGGGTGGCTCCGCTTCCGATTCGGCAGCCTGGAGCCGGGGAACTACGGGATCCGCATCGCCCGCAACGGATTGCCCGCCGCCGAGGCGAGTTTCACCGTCCTGAACTAGGTCGCCCAGCGCCCGCTTGGCCGCGCGGGCAGCCCGGCGTCGCGGCGCTTCGCCGCGAGCGCGCTGATCGCCTCCATGACGCACCGATGCGCCACCGCCGCGGTGATCTCGCTGACGTCGTACGGCGGCGAGACCTCCACCACGTCCATCCCCACCAGCTCGACCGCTCCGACCACCTGGCGGATCGCGCGCAGCAGTTCGCGCGAGAGCATGCCGCCCGGTTCTGGCGTGCCGGTGCCGGGCGCCATCCCCGGGTCGACCACGTCGATGTCCACCGAGAGGTAGATCAGCTCAGGCCCGTCAAGCGCCTCGGCGATGGCGTCGGCCACCACCGCTTCGGCGCCGCGTTCCTCGATCTCGGTCATGAAGTGGGTGCGCAGTCCGTTGCGCCGCATCCACTCGAGCGTCTCGGGCGGCGGCCAGTAGCCGCGCAGCCCGACCTGCACGAAGTTGGCGCCCGCCACGGCACCTGACTCGATCAGTCGCCGCATCGGCGTGCCGTGCGAGTTCAGGACTCCCCAGGTGCTGTTGGCCGTGTCGGCGTGGGCGTCGAAGTGCACGATCCCCAGGCGCCGTGGCGCCACCGCCTCGGCCACGGCCGATGCGGACGGGAAGGTGATCGAGTGGTCGCCGCCGAGCACGATCGGGATGATGCCGGCCTGCGCCACCTCCAGCACCTTGCGCCGGATCACGGCGTGCGCGCGCTCCAGGTTGACTGGCACGATCGGGGCGTCACCCGCGTCCACCACGTCGATCCAGTCGAATGGCTGGATGCCCAGTTGCAGGGAGTTCACCGAGCCGGCGTGGTACGTCGCCGCGCGGATCGCCCGAGGGCCGAAGCGCGAGCCCGGTCGATGGCTGCTGGCTTCGTCGAACGGAGCGCCGACGATCGCCACGTCCGGGCGGTGGGCGCGCAGCGCCTCGCCATCGGTCACGTACGGCAGCTTCTGGAACGAGGTGCTGCCGACCCACGCGGGGAGGTCGTAGTCGTGGTACTCGGTGTACGGATCCAGCCCGGTGGGCGGTTCCTCGTCGTTGGTGCCGCGTCCGCGGCGCGCCTCATCGGCCATCGGTGATGGCTGACGCCTCCTGCTGACGGTGCGGGCGCCGTCGCGGCGCGGAGCAGGCCCGCGGTGGGAAGTGCCACGGATGCTACCAGAGCCGGCAAGGCGCCGACCCTTTGCTACCATCCACGCCATGTCCGACGCGCGACGCAGCTTCACGATCGAGGAAGCCAACGCCCTGGTCCCGCAGGTGCGCGCCGTCCTGCTGCAGCTGGCGGTTGAGCAGCGACGCCTCGATGCCGCGCACGCCGAGATGCACCGCCAGATCGAGTCGAATGGCAATCCGACGGCGGCCGTCGAGGGGAGCCGGCGCGAGACCGAGGTGGGGCAGATCCGGGAGGGGATGCGCAACCTGCTCGCGCACCTATCGGAGCTCGGGGTCGAGCTACGCGACGTGGAGATGGGCCTCATCGATTTCCCCGCCGCGCGCGACGGGGTCCAGATCTGGCTCTGCTGGCGCCTGTCGGATCCGCAGGTTGCCTTCTGGCACGCGACCGATGAGGGCTATACCAGCCGCAAGCCGTGGTGAGGCGCAGGTCAGCCGGGCTGATCGCCGCTCGCCGCCCGGTCTCCTGATGCGCGTCGCGGTTATCGGGGACTGCACCCTCGACGTGACCGTGCGCCCCAGTGCGCCGGTGCGTCCCGGAGGCGACGTTCCGGCCAGCGTCGAGCTGGGTCCGGGCGGCCAGGGTGCAAACGTCGCCGTCCGGCTGGCACGACTCGGCGTTTCCGTGTCGCTGGCGGCCCCGGTGGCCGACGACGTGGCGGGCAGCATCCTGCGGTCTTCGCTGGCCGCCGAGAACGTGCAGCTTCGGTCGCTTGCCGCGGCGCGCAGCGCGGCCGTCGTGGCATTGCTGGATGCCGGCGGGGAGCGCGCGATGCTGTCCGATCGCGTCACCCTGGACCCCGACGCCGCTACCAGGGCATGTGCCGGAGCGGACTGGGTCCACTGCTCGGCGTACCCGCTGGCCGACGACGCCACCGGTGATGCGCTCGCGTCATCCCTGGGCGGCCTCGCGGCTTCGGCGCGCGTGAGCGTGGCCGGTGGGTCGCTGCCCCCCGACCCGGCGCTGGTGGCGCGCGTGCGCGCACGCCTCACCTCCTCGGGCGCCTCGCTGCTGATCTTCGGTCAGGACGAGGCCTCGGCCCTGTTGGGCACGCGCGTCGAGTCACTCGCCGCGGGTGCGGCGGCGCTCCAGGCAGCGTTCCCCGGAACGTGGGCGATCGTCACCGGTGGCGCGGAGGGATCCGCGGCCGCCGGGCGGGCCGAGGCGCTCAGCGTCCCGGGGCGCAGTGTCGAGACGGTGGATGCCACCGGCGCCGGGGACGCGTACACGGCGGGCCTGATCGCCGCACTCCTGCATGAGGAGTGGCCGGCATCGGCGCGCGCCATGCACCGCGCGATGCTCGCGGCGACCGAGCTCGGGGCACAGGCGGCCGGCGTTCTTGGCGCCCAGGGGCTACCGTGAGCGCCATGACCATCCCACCCCTCTGGA
>JBBEBK010000027.1:0-6588 GCA_040882375.1 Chloroflexota bacterium | reverse complement strand
CCTGCGCGTTGCCGATGGTGGCGCGCACCTTGGCGCGGTTGCGCACGATCCCCGCGTCGGCCAGCAGTCGCGCCGTATCCGCCTCGCCATAGCCGGCGATCACCGATGGATCCCAGCCATCGAAGGCACGCCGATACCCGGCTCGCTTGCGCAGGATGGTGATCCAGGCCAGCCCGGCCTGTGCCCCCTCGAGGTTGAGGAGCTCGAAGAGGTGGCGGTCATCGTGGAGCGGGACGCCCCACTCGGTGTCGTGGTAAGCCTCGTACAGGGAATCGCCGACGCCCCATGCGCAGCGCGGCCGTGGGTCGCTCGCGGTGGGCTCAGACACGCGAGGCAGCGTACCAGCGGCGAGACGCACCCGGAAGGCGGCGTGTCATGATCGGTCCATGAGACCGATGCGAGCGCGTGACCTGGGGATCGCGATCGGCATCCTGCCGCCCGGTGAGCACAACGCCATCACCGATGTGCCCGGCGTCCGGGTCGGCCATACGACCCTGATCTCCGGCGACGGACCGCTGGTGGTCGGCCGTGGACCGATCCGCACCGGCGTGACGGTCATCCTGCCGAGCGAGGGTGACCCCGGACACGAACCCCTCTTTGCCGGCAGCCACACGCTCAACGGGAACGGTGAGATGACCGGGCTCGAGTGGGTCCGCGAATCGGGGATGCTGACCAGCCCGATCGCCCTCACCAACACGCACAGCGTCGGGGTGGTGCGCGATGCGCTGGTGGCCGCCAGCGTGCGAGGGCGCCCCGCCTCGGGGCTCTGGTCGCTGCCGGTGGTCGCCGAGACGTGGGACGGCTACCTCAATGACGTCGACGGGCAGCACGTGCGCTCGGAGCACGTCTTCGCGGCGCTGGAGTCGGCCGCCGCTGGTCCCGTGGCAGAGGGCAACGTGGGCGGCGGAACCGGGATGAAGTGCTTCGCATTCAAGGCGGGGATCGGGACGGCGTCGCGTCGTGTGCCGGAGGCTGATGGCAACTACACGGTCGGGGTGCTGGTGCAGGCCAACCACGGGCGTCGCGCGCACCTGGCCATCGACGGCGTGCCGGTCGGTCGGGAGATCCCGCCGGCCGAGATCCCCGGACCGGACGTCCCGGCACCCGACGCCGGATCGATCATCGCCATCGTGGCCACCGACGCGCCGCTGCTGCCGCACCAGTGCCGTCGGTTGGCGCAGCGCTCATCGTTGGGCGTTGCCCGCGGCGGCGGCGGGGGCGAGCACGACAGCGGCGACATCTTCCTGGCTTTCGCCAGCGGTAACCGCGGCCTGCGCCCCGAGGAGCACGCTGGGGCACCTCGCGCGTTCGCTCTCAACATGCTGAACGACGATCACCTCGACTCGCTCTACTGGGCGACCATCGAGGCGACCGAGGAGGCGATCGTCAATGCCCTGGTCGCCGCCGAGACGATGACCGGGCGGGACGGGATCACCTTTCATGCCCTCCCGCACGACCGGCTGGTCGATGTGATGCGCAAATACGGGCGACTCGGCTAGCGGCGCATCGCCTCGCGGATCGCGGCGGCATCGGCTGGGACGGTGAGCCTGTCCGCGCTTGTGACCACGATGTCGGGGTCCTTCAGGCCATGGCCGGTCAGGATGCAGACCACCACCTCTGACCGATCGAGTCGGCCGTCGGCGGCTAACCCAGCGACCCCGGCGACGCCCGCCGCAGAGGCGGGCTCACAGAAGATCCCCTCCGAGCGCGCGATGCGCGACTGCATCACCAGGATTGCCTCGTCGCTGACCGATTCGATCAGCCCGCCCGACTCGTCGCGGGCCGCGACCGCGCCCGCCCACGAGGCGGGATTGCCGATGCGGATGGCGGTGGCCACGGTCTCGGGAGCCGCCACCGGAGCGCCGAGCACGATGGGTGCGGCGCCATCGGCCTGAAAGCCGAGCATGTGGGGTCGCGCGCCCAGGCGGGTGAAGCCGGCCCAGTAGGCGGTGATGTTGCCCGCGTTGCCGACCGGCAGCGCCACGGCGTCTGGTGCCGCGCCGAGCGCGTCGACGATCTCGAAGGCGCCGGTCTGCTGCCCGGCCAGGCGGTCCGGGTTCACCGAGTTGACGACCACCGCCTCGCCCGACTCGCCGATCTCGCGCACCGCCTGCAGTGCGGCGTCGAAATTGCCCTCCACGGCGATCAGCCGCGCCCCGGCGGCGAGCGCCTGGGCGAGCTTGCCGCGCGCCACCTTCCCCGCCGGAAGCACGACAAAGCAGGGGATCCCGGCCGCGGCCGCGTATGCGGCAGTGGGGGCTGGGGAGGCCGAGGTGTTACCGGTCGAGGCGCAGATGACCGCCACCGCACCGCCAGCCACGGCTCGGTTCACGGCCAGCACCATGCCACGGTCCTTGAACGAGCCGGTTGGGTTGGTGCCCTCGAACTTCAGATAGAGGCGAGCCAGTCCCAGTTCGGCGCCCAGCCGCCGCGCGTGGATCAGCGGCGTCGAGCCCTCGCCGAGCGAGATCGGGAACGTCTCACCGGGACGTGAGAGCAGGTCTCGGTAGCGCTCGAGAAGCGGGAGGTCCGTGGGCGACGACATCGTGCCTAGCCGGCCAGCGCGGCGCGGACGATTCGCGCCTGCTCCACCGCATGAGCGGCGGGATACCCCTCGGCGGGTCGTGAGCGCTCGGGCCGGCTGATGTCGCCCAGCGGGATCCGGAACGGGACGAGGTGCCGGATCTTGGGGAGGACGAACTTGCGCGCGCCCATGTTGCGCGGCTCCTCCTGCACCCAGGCGACCTTCTCGATGTTCGGGTAGCGGGCCAGGACGGCCGACAGCTCATCGGACGGGAATGGGTAGAGCCGCTCGCAGCGCACCAGGGCCAGGTCCGTACGGGCGGCCCGCTCGGGGGCAAGCGCCATGTCGAAGTAGATCTTGCCGCTGCACATGATCACGTAGCGCACCTCGGACGGGTAGCGTCCGGCCATGGCAGGGTCATCGAGCACCGATGCAAACGAGCCGCTGGCGAGGTCGGCAAGCGGCGACGATGCCTCCGGCAGGCGCAGGAGCGACTTCGGGGTCATCACCACCATCGGTCGCAGGTCCGCGTGCCGAGCCTGGCGGCGGAGCAGGTGGAAGTACTGTGCGGCGGTGGTCGGGTAGACGACGCGGATGTTCCCCTCCGCTCCAAGTGCCAGGAAGCGCTCGAGGCGCGCGGAGGAGTGCTCGGGGCCCGATCCCTCGTACCCGTGGGGGAGCAGCAGGGTCAGCCGCGAGGTCTGCCGCCACTTGGCCAGTCCGGCGATCACGAACTGGTCGATGATGATCTCTGCCCCGTTTGCGAAGTCGCCGTACTGCGCCTCCCACAGGACGAGCGCCTCGGGCGCCGCGACCGCGTAGCCGTACTCGAAGCCCAGGCAGGCGTACTCGCTCAAGGGACTGTTGTGCATCTCGAAACTCGCCTGCGCCCGCGTCAGCCGCTGGATCGGGGCGTGCACGGCACCGCTCCCCGCATCGTGCAGGACGAGGTGCCGCTGGCTGAAGGTGCCGCGGACGGTGTCCTGACCGGTGAGGCGGATCGGTCTGCCCTCGACGAGCAGCGACGCGAATGCCAGCGCCTCAGCCTGCGCCCACTCGATCCGGCCGTCGCCTTCATCGAGGGCATTCCGCCGCTTCTCGAGCTGCTTGGCGAGCCTGGCGTTGACTTCGAAGCCCTCCGGCCAGCGGTTCAGTTCCGCGTTCAGCTCGTGCAGGAGCGCCGCGTCCACGGCTGTCGTGGGGTCGGGCGCCTCTTCGGGATCGATCGCCTCCGCGCCGCGGTCGAGCTGTGGCTCCGCGTGGCTGCGCCGGACGGCCGCCTGCCGCGCGGCGAGATCTTGGGCGAACGCCGTCACCCACTCGTTCGCCTCCTCGGCCGACACGATTCCGGCCCCCACCAGCGTGGCGGCGTAGAGGTCGCGGACTCTTGGGTGCTCGGCGATGGCGGCCGCCATCTGCGGCTGCGTGTACGCGGCCTCGTCACCCTCGTTGTGCCCGTAGCGCCGGTAGCCGACCAGGTCGATCACCACGTCGGCGTGGAAGCGCTCGCGGTAGGCCATCGCCAGGCGCGCGGCGGCCAGGCAGGCCTCCGGGTCGTCGGCGTTGACGTGGATGATCGGTGCGTCGAAGCCCTTGGCCAGGTCCGACGCGTAGTCGGTCGAGCGCCCCTCGCGCGGATCGGTCGTGAACCCGACCTGGTTGTTGGCGATCAGGTGGATCGTGCCGCCGGTGGTGTAGCCGGCCAGCCGGGCCATGTTGAAGGTCTCGGCCACCACGCCCTGCGCGGCGAACGCGGCGTCGCCGTGGATGAGCACCGGCACGGTCCTGTCCGGATCGGTGGTGGCGACCGGCCCAGAGCGGTCCGTCTGCTCAGCGCGGGCACGCCCCTCGACCACCGGGTTGACCGCCTCGAGGTGGCTCGGGTTGGGTGACAGGCTGACCCGCAGCTTGCGACCGCCGACCGCGTAGCTTCCATCCGCCCCCAGGTGGTACTTCACGTCGTCGAGCGCGCCGCGTGGGGCGCGCGCATCGGTTCCACCGCGACCGGCCTCGAACTCGGTGAGGACGGCCTCGTAACTGACCCCCACGATATGCGCCAGCACGTTCAGCCGCCCCCGATGCGCTATCCCGATGACCACGTCGCTGGCGCCCGCGGCGGCGATGCCGGCCATCACCCCGTCGAGCATCGGCACCATGGTGTCGAGCCCCTCGATCGAGAAGCGCTTCTGGCCCAGGTAGGCCTTGTGCAGGAATCGTTCGAGCCCCTCGACCGCGGTAAGCCGTCGCAGCAGCGAGCGCTGCTGCTCGGCGGAGAGCGGCTGTCGGTGCGCCCCGGATTCGATCACCCGCCGCAGCCAGACCCGCTCGTCGTGACTTGCGATATGTTCGACCTCGTAGGCGATCGAGCCGCAGTACGTGTCACGCAGCGCGGGCAGCGCCTCGGCAAGGGTGGCCCCGGGCACGTCGACGCGCAGCAGCTCAGCCGGGATGCGCGCCATGGACTCCGGAGTCAGCCCCAGGGGCTCCGGGTCGAGTGCCGGGTCGCCGACCGGCTCGCTGCCCAGCGGGTCGAGGTGGGCCTGGAGATGTCCGAAGGACCGATACGCCCGCACCAGCGCGACGGCGGCGGCGACCGCTCGGAGGTCATCCGCGCTCGCGTGCGCGTTCGGCGCGGCTGCGGCGACTGCGCCTGGTCCGGCATCCGACGCCAGGGCGGGCGCACCGACACCCACTGATGCGAAGAGCGTCTCGTAGAAGTCGTCGGCCCCGCCCAGCAACTGGTCGATCCTTCGCAGGAACGCCCCCGATTCGGCGCCCTGGATGATGCGGTGGTCGTAGGTGGAACTGAGCGTCATCAGCCGCTCATCGGCCACCGTCCGGATTGCGCCGGTGGCCACGATGGTGCCCTGTCCCGGCATCAGGCGCGCTACCGAGGAGGTGGTGCCCAGCGTGCCAGGGTTGGTGAGCGTGATGGTGGCGCCGACGAAGTCATCGGGCGACAGGCGGTTGGCGCGGGCCCTCCCCACGAGGTCCTCGTACGCGGCGTGGAATCGCGCGAAGTCCATCGCGTCGGCGCCGCGAATGACCGGCACGACCAGGAAGTGGGCTCCACCACTTTGCTCGACGTCGACGGCCAATCCCAGGTTCACCGATGTTGGATCGACGCCGTACGCCTGGCCATCGGACTCGCCGAAGTAGCGGATCATCCCCGGCTGCTCAACCGCCGCCTGCACGATTGCCCAGCCGATCAGGTGGGTGAAGCTCACCCGGCGCGGCGCCATCTGCGCGTTCAACTCGCGGCGCCGGGCCTCCAGGACGGCGACAGACAGGTCACGGAAGCTGGTCGCGGTCGGCACCGCCAGCGAGGCGGTCATGTTCTGCGCCAGCCGCGCGGCGGGGCCCTTCAGTGGTGTCGCGCCCGCGGGAAGCGTGGGAGCAGCCGCCTCGGAAGTCGCAGGCGCCGGCGCCGCTGCGGGTGCCGGCTCAGTTGGCAGGGACTCCTCCGGCGCCTCATCGATCGGCCCGCCACCCATTGGCGGAATGCGCGGCTGGAAGAGCGCCCGCCACTCCGCGTCGACCGACCCGGGATCACGCAGGTAGCGTTCCTGCATCTCTGCGACGTAGCCCGCGTTGACGCCCTCGTGGGCGTGGGCGATGCGCTCGGCTTCGTTCGGCTCGTCGGTCGGCATGGCGCCGCTAAGGATACGGGGCGGCGGATGCCTCACGGTGCCAGCGGCGCCAGGCCCGGACATGCGCCGCATCGAATCGGCGCTCTGTCATGCCGGGTTTGCGTGGGGTGACCGCTCCGCGGGTGGTCAGCCGCGATTGGCGCTGATTCCCGCTCAGATCGTCATGGGGGGACCGGTAGGCGGGTGGATCACCCGGGCGGGCGCCCACCGGATTGGCAACTGAGCACGAACCGGGATCGCTGTTGGGCTTGGCGGCGGGCAGGATCGGCCAAATGCCCGCTTACTGGTCCGCCGGTGCAAGTCTGACGAAGATGCTGCCGGCCGCGAGCCACGCGCGCATCAGGACCTACAGGGACCGCCGCATCACCAGTTGGCTGCCACGTGGCCGCCCGAACTCGGCGAACCCGGCCCGCG
>JBBEBK010000026.1:0-6636 GCA_040882375.1 Chloroflexota bacterium | reverse complement strand
AGGCGGGTCAGGACACGGTGGGTGATGGTCGCGCCGACCTGGCTCTTGATGTCGTCGCCGATGACCGGCAGGCCCCGCTCGGCAAAGCGCCGCTGCCAGTACGGCTCGCGACCGATGAAGACCGGGATCGCGTTGATGAAGCCGACACCGGCCTGGAGCGCCTGCTCCACGTACCACTTGGTCGCCTCCTCGCTGCCGACCGGCAGGTAGGAGACCATCACGTCGACCTTGCGCTCCTTGAGGATGCCGACCACGTCGGCCGTCGGGCCGGGCGCCTTCTCGATCACCTGCGACAGGTACTTGCCGAGCCCGTCATGGGTCATCCCGCGATCGACCGTCACGCCGGTGTGCGGCACGTCGGAGAACTTGATGGTGTTGTTCTGCCCGGCGAAGATCGCCTCGGACAGATCCTTGCCGACCTTGGTCTTATCCACGTCGAAGGCGGCCACGAACTCGATGTCGCGGATGTGATACCCGCCCAGATCCACGTGCATCAGCCCCGGGATCAGGTCGCCCGGCTTGGCATTCGCGTAGTACTCCCGCCCCTGGACGAGGGACGAGGCGCAATTCCCGACGCCCACGATGGCGACCCGGATCTTGCCGTCAGTGGGTCGGTGTCCGTTGGTCGATCCCTTGCCGTTGCTAGCCACGCTGTCTAGTTCTCCTGTGTCGTGTCGCCGTCGCCTGCCGCGAGCGTCTGCTCGTCGAACTGGCGCCAAACATGCCAGATGCGTTGAACCGTGGTCGCCGCCGAAAGGACGGCGATGATGCCGATCGCCACCATGAGACCGATGCCCAGGCCGAGGCCTGCCAGGGCGATTCCCGCAACGATCAGGACCAGCCGCTCGGTTCGTGGGGCGAGTCCCACCGATGCGGTCAGACCGATCCCCTCCGCCTTGGCCCGCGTATAGCTGACCATGAAGGATCCCGCGAGTGCGGCCAGCGTCAACAGGACCGGGCCGACCGGGTCGGCCGTGGCGCGCAGATAATATGCGACGATCCCGCCGTACAGGGTAGCCTCGGCGGCCCGATCGAGCGTCGAGTCGAGGAAGCTGCCGAAGGCGTTGGCGCCCCCGGTGGCGCGAGCCAGGGCTCCGTCGACCGCGTCGAGCAGCGAGCCGACCACCAGGACTACGGCCCCGGCGAGCAGGTGTCCGGCGGCGACCAGCCCCGCCGCCGCCACGACCAGCACGAACCCGGTCACGGTCACCTTGTTGGGCGTGATTCCGAGGCGCACCGCCAGCCGAACGACCGGGGCCAGCGCAGCCCGCCCGACCTCCTTGACGCGGTTGGAGAGCAGCGAATCGCCGCGGGGGAGGTCGCGCGTCTGCGGATGGCTAGCCGACATCGGGCACCTCGGTCTTCGATGAACCGCGTGCCAGGCCGATCCCGGAGGTGCCGCCGACCAGTCGCGCCTCGATCTCGTGAAGCTCCTCGAATGCGGCGGTCTGCAGTCGACAGATCCTCGCGCGTCCCTGGCGTCGGGTTTCGACCACGCCAGCCAGGCGAAGGATGCGCAGGTGCCAGCTGATGAGCGGCTGCGAGAGGACCACGCGCGCCGACAGCTCGTTGACCGGCATCGGCCCGAACTCGGCGAGCAGGCTGATCACGCGGAGCCGCGTCTCGTCGCCGAGCGCGCGGTACAGCGTGCGCAGGCGGCGCAGATCGCGCTCGGCATTGGTCTCGGTGGAGAGCGTCATTTCGTAGTGCTTCTTTATCAAATGCAGATTGATATAAGCGGACGCTTATGATAGGAACAGAACCCCGACGCCGTCAAGGGGGGTGATAGACTGGCCGCCCAGTCGGCCCTGCCGCGACCTTGGAGGTGCCACCTGACGAGCTCCACGCCCGACGCGCTGTGGGCCTCGCGGTCGGTCCGTGTGCTCCGCCCGGCGGCGGTCCTGGCCTCGGGGATCACCCGCTCGGTGCGTGGCGCCCGTCTGCTCGACGACCTCGAGCTGTCGGTCGGCGTCGGAGGACGGCTGCTCCTCGTGTCTCGACCCGAGGGATCCGCCTCGCTCCTGCTGCGGATCCTGGCCGGTCTGGCTCATGCCGACCGCGGCAATGTCCGGCTGGCCGGCGTGTCGCGCGCCGATGATTCGGCGGCCGGCTGGGCGCGGCGCATCGGATACGTCGGCGCTTCTGCCGGCATCTACGCATGGATGACCCCGGCCGAGGTGCTCGAGCTCGCAGGTCGGCTGGCTGGCTATGACCGGGCCGAGCGGCACCGGAGATCGGATGCGGCGGTGGAGCGCTACCGCCTTGGTGCGAGCCGGGACGCCCCGATCCGTCGCGGGGGGGCCGCCCTGGCCCAGCGGACCGCCCTGGCGGCCGCCATGCTCACCGATCCGGAGGTGCTCCTCCTCGACGATCCGCTGCGCTCGGTGGAGGCAGAGGAGCGCAGCCGGCTGCTGGCCATCCCGGGCAAGCGGCGCACGGTGGTGCTCGCCAGCGCGTTTCCGGCGACCGAAGTCGGGCTGGTGAACCAGATCGCCCTGCTCCGGGAGGGGAAGGTGGTGCTCCACGCCCCCGTGCGCGAGCTCGACGCCAGGGGCCTGACACTCTCCCTGCGAGGCATCGAGGTGCTGGCGGGCATTGGCGAAGGAGCCGGCTCGGCGGCGGAGGTGGCCGCTCGATGAGCCGCCTGCTCGCGCTGGTGGGCCTGGCGGCGCACGAGCTGTGGATCAGTTACCGGCTGCTCCTGCTGCTCACCCTGCCCCTTCTTGGTGGCCTCGCGGTGGGTGCCATCCCGGCTGAGCTGGCGGGGCTGCGCGCGGTGGATGGGGCGGCGCGGTGGTACGCCATCTCCCTCTGCGCGTCGGTGGGCATCGGGGCAGCCGTGGTGTCGGGAACCCTGGCCGCCGAGCGCCGACGCGGGACGATCGCCTGGATGGTGGTGCGAGCCGTGCCGCGGTCGGCCGTCCAACTCGCCTGGTTCATCGTGGTGGGTGGGGTGATGGTCTTCGGCATCGCGCTCGGCGCCGGTGCGGCATGGCTCACCGCCACCGAACGGCTGGCGGAGATCCCCGACGCTGCACCCCTGGTGGCGGCCACCATCGCCGCGGCTGCGGCCGCGCTGGTGGCGCTCGCCGCCGCCCTGGTGGTCGCCGCGCTGCCACTCGCACCTGCACCTGCGGCCCTGCTGGCGCTGCTCCTCAGTGTTGGGATGCTGGCAAGCGCCGTCCTCGTCCCGTTGACCGCTCCGCTGCCGAACGGAGGACTGGGACTGCTCGCCGACCTGTCCGGATCGGCTCGGCCGATCGCCGACGCGCTCCAATCGACCGGGACGGCGCTGGTGGCCGTTGCGGTCCTCCTGGTGCTGGCGGTCGTCACGCTCGACCGCGCCGATCTCTGAGCTCGTCGATGAGCGCGCCGACGGCTCCCATCCTGCGCCCGGTGGCCGCCTGGGCGGTCCTGCTGATCGCCTCGCTGGGAGTCTTCCTGGGCGGCGCGGAACTGATGGTTGTGGCGATCGCGCTGCCGTCCATCGTGGCCGACTTCGGCGGCTGGGCGGACCTGGCGCGGGCCTCCTGGATCGTCAACGGGTACCTGGTCGCCTACGTGGTGGCGATGCCGCTCGCCGGTCGTGCCGCCGACCTGTGGGGTGCACGACGGCTCTACCTGGTGGCGCTCCTCCTGTTCTGCGCCGGCAGCCTGGGAGCCGGCCTGTCGCGCTTCGCCGGCCCCGAGGCGGGGATCGGCTGGCTGATCGGTGCGCGGGTGGTGCAGGGGCTCGGCGGCGGCGCGCTCGTCCCCCTCTCGATGACCCTGGCCAGCCATCTCTTCGCCGGGCGCGCCCGGGCCACGGCCCTGGGCATCGAGGGTGCGGCCGCTTTCGTCGGCATGGCGGTCGGCCCCGCCTACGGCGCCTGGGTGCTGCTGAACGTCTCGCTGCCGGTTCCCGGGCTCGACCTGGTCGGCTGGCAGTGGATCTTCTTCCTGAACGTGCCGGCCGGCCTGGTCACGCTCGTCCTGCTCTACGTCGTCGCGGGTGGGGTCGAGACCCCGAAGGCACCCGGGCGCCTGGACCTGGTCGGCGCGCTGCTCGTTTCGCTCGCCCTGCTGCTGGCGGTCGGCGCGCTGTCTCTTGCCGGCCAGCGGGGCTGGGGCGATCCGCTGATCGGGGGCGGGCTGGCGGCGGCCGCCGTCACCCTGGCCGCCTTCGTGCTGCTGGAACTGCGTCGCCGCTGGCCGTTGGTTGACCCGCGGCTCTTCCGTTCCCGCCCGTTCTCCGCGGCGAACGCGGTCAGCCTGCTCACCGGCTACACCCTGGCGACCATGATCATCGGCGGCCCGGTCTTCGTGAACCGCGTGCTGAACGCCGGCCCCGACCAGGCTGCAGCGGCCCTCACCGCGCTCACCCTCGCGATCGCGGGCGGGGCGCTCGTCGGCGGCGTCGTCTCGGGCCGGCTGGGGGAGCGGCTGCCGACCGTCGCCGGCGTTGTCCTCGGCGCTGCCGGCCTGTGGCTCGCGCTCGGCTGGGAGGTGGGGACCGAGCTGCCTCGCCTTCAACGCGACCTGGCGCTCTTCGGCGCCGGCTTCGGGCTGACCGTATCGCCGCGCGCCACCGCGGCGGTCGAGGCCGCCGGCGCATCGGCCTACGGGGTCGCCAGCGCCATGCTGCAGATCACCCGCACGATCGGGATGAGCGTCGGGCTGGCGCTGCTGACCAGCATCGGTCAGAACCGGATCGACGAGTTGAATGCCCTGATCAACGATCCGGCGCGCCGCGACGCCCTGGTCGTCACGTTGGGACACCCTGAGTTCGTGGGCATCGACCCCCGGTCCAGCCTGGCGGTGATCGACCTGCTCGAGGCCTGGTCGCGCGGCGAGGCGGCCGACGTGCTGCGCCTGGTCTTCAGCATCGCGCTCGGGGTGGCGGCGGCCACGCTGCCGGTCGCCTTCGGTGTCGCGGCCCGGGGACGGTCGCGCCGGGGGGCGAGGGAGGCAGAGGGCTAGGAGATCGGCTCGGCCACCACGACCAGCTCGCCCCAGTTGCGGTTGTAGCCCTGGCTGGTCTGCAGGGTTAGCCGCTCGTGGTCGACCGGCCTGGTCCACTGCACGCCGGCACAGCCGGGAGGGGCGTACAGCAGGGCTGGAGGCAGCTTCCATGCCGCCGCCGCACGCTCGTCGGGGCAGCTCACGTTGGGGTGGATCTCGGTGACCCGGTAGCGCAGCACCTGGTCGTCGGACATGAGGATCTTGACCTCGGCCCCCAGGAGCACGTTCCACAGCGGCTTGAAGAGGGTCAGCTCGGCATGCGCGAACAGGTAGCTGTTCGTTCCTCGGCCCGGCTGCGAACTTTCACGCAGGATGTAGGCCCCGTCGTGCGGAGGGAAGTCATCCTCGCCCGGCAGCGTCGCCTGCCGAACCGGGATGTTGATGCCGACAGACTCGACCTGGATCTGGCGCGCCACCCAGTCGGCGGGGATCGATGTCGGTGACGGCGTCGGGGCGATGGAAGGTGCGGACCCGCTCGGTCTCGCCGTCGGACTCACCACGGCAACCGGGCTGCTCGGGTCGGGGATGTCGGGCAGGCTGGGGCTCGGGCGCGCGTCGAGGTCCAACTGGCCGACCAGGATCAGCCCCACGCCTGCGACGGCGAGCAGCAGCGGCAGTGCGATGGTCGGAGCGGAGAGGCGCCTCATGCGCCGGAGTCTAGCAAGCGTGCTAGAAGAGGCTCGCGACCGATGCCTGGAGGAAGGCGAGCACCGGCTCCGGGAAGAGCCCCAGCACCAGGACGCCGACCACCGAGATCGCCAGCGCGGCGGTGCCGAGCGGCGAACGATCGATCGGGGCCGGCTCGGCCTCGGGATCGCGCATGTACATGTAGACGATCACGCGGAGGTAGTAGAACGCGGCGAGCGCGGCGTTGAGCGCAATGGCCACGGCGAGCCATGCGACGCCCGCATCGACGGTCGCGATCAGGACGTACAGCTTGGCGAAGAAGCCGACCGTCGGCGGGATGCCGGTCAGCGACAGGAGCAGGATTGCCATCCCGGCGGCCAGCCACGGCGCTCGCCCGGCCAGGCCCGCGAAGCCACCCAGCCCCCCGAAGCGGCGCGGATCGCGCTGGAGCATGCCGACGACCGCGAAGGCGGCCATGTTCATGACGCCGTAGCCGAGCACGTAGAAGAGGATCGACTCGATCCCCTGGGCACGGATACCGGGGTCGACCGCGTGGGCGAAGGCGGCCAGGCCGGCCAGGATGTAGCCGGTGTGGGCGATGCTCGAGTAGGCCAGCATCCGTTTCACGTTGGTCTGGGTGAGCGCCACGATGTTGCCGCCGGTCATGGTCACCACCGCCAGGATCGCCATCACGGCGAACCAGTCCGCACTCATGCCGCCCAGCCCCTCGGCGAAGATGCGCACCAGCAGGGCGAAGGCACCGAGCTTGGGCCCGACCGACAGGAAGCCGGTGATCGGCGTGGGAGCGCCCTGGTAGGCGTCCGGGGTCCAGAAGTGGAACGGCACGGCGGCGGCCTTGAAGGTGGCGCCCACGGTCAGGAGTCCGATCGCCACGATCCCGGCCGGGCCGCCCGCAAGCGCCAGGGCGCTCATCCCCTCGATCCGGGTCGAGCCGGTCAGCCCGTAGGTCCAGCTGATCCCGAACAGCAGGATGGCGCTGGCGAACGA
>JBBEBK010000025.1:0-6726 GCA_040882375.1 Chloroflexota bacterium | reverse complement strand
GAAGCCCAACCCATTCCCCAAGTCGGTCTACGACAACGTCGCCTTCGGTCCGCGTATCGCCGGCTTCCGCGGCGAGATGGACGATCTGGTGGAGAGCTCCCTCCGGCGTGCCGCCCTGTGGGACGAGGTGAAGGACAAGCTCCGGTCGCCGGGGACGGCGCTGTCGGGCGGCCAGCAGCAGCGGCTGTGCATCGCGCGCGCCATCGCCGTGGAGCCGGACGTGATCCTCATGGACGAGCCGTGCAGCGCCCTCGACCCGCTGGCCACGCTGCGGATCGAGGAGCTCATGCAGGAGCTGAAGCAGAACTACACCATCGTGATCGTGACGCACAACATGCAGCAGGCCGCCCGCGTCTCGGACGTGACCGCCTTCCTCTCGATGGGCACCGATCGAGCCGGCTACCTGGTCGAGGTGGCGCCCACCGAGAAGATCTTCACCCGGCCGGAGCACAAGCTCACCGAGGACTACATCACCGGCAGGTTCGGGTAGGAGGCGCTCGATGAACGACGAGCCGGTCCCAGCCGAGGGCGCTGCTGGCGGCGTCGACCACGACCATGGCCACGGGTCGCTGCGCGCCTCCTTCGAGCGTGCACTCGACTCGCTCAAGGACGACGTCCTGCGCCTCGGCTCGCTGGTCGAGGAGGCCATCGAGCGCGCCGGGCGCGCGCTGGTGGACCGGGACGTTCAGCTGGCCGACCAGGTGCGCTGGGAGGACGCCAATGTCAACGAGCTGCAGCGCTCGATCAACCACGAGATCACCGGGCTCATCGCCCGCCAGGCGCCGGTCGCCCGCGACGTGCGAGAGCTGCTCGCCCTGTACCACGCGGCGGCGGAGCTGGAGCGGATGGGCGACTACGCAACCAACATCGCCAAGCTGGCGCAGCAGCTTGCATCGGAGCCGGAGCTGCCCATCCTGCCCCAGATCCCGCGCATGGCGGAGCTCTGCCGGTCGCAGCTGCACGCCGCGATGCGTGCGCTGGTGGACGTCAGCGAACAGGAGGCGCGGGAAGTCTGCCGGGGAGACGACGAGATCGACCACCTCTACAACAGCGTCTACGAGGACGCCGTCGCGCTGATGGAGGGCGCTCCTGAACGCGCTCGGCAGGCCACCCACATGCTGTTCGTGGCGCACCACCTCGAGCGGCTGGGTGACCGAGTGACCAACATCGGCGAGGACGTGGTCTTCCTGGCCACCGGCCAGGTGGAGGACCTCAACCCCTGATCGAGCGAGACGCAGCGCGGTGAGACGCCGAATCCTGGTCGTCGAGGACGACCGCACCCTGCGCCAGACCCTCACCTACAGCCTCGATCGCGAGGGCTACGAGGTCCACAGCGCGGTGGACGGCGAGCAGGGACTGGCGGCCGCGCGCTCCGGCGGTTTCGACCTGATCCTGCTCGACGTGATGCTGCCTGCACTCAGCGGCACCGAGTTGCTCCGCACGATCCGCTCCGAGGGGAACGCCACCCCGGTGCTCGTCCTGTCCGCCAAGGGCGACGAGATCGATCGTGTGGTCGGCCTCAAGCTCGGCGCCGATGACTACGTCGCCAAGCCGTTCTCGCGGCCCGAGCTGCTGGCGCGCATCGAGGCGATCCTGCGGCGGGGAGGGCGCTCAGCAGAGCCTTCCTCCGAGCCCGGCCAACGGCTGGTGGTGGGCGCCCTGGAGATCGACCCGGCCGCAAGGCAGGTGACGTTTGCCGGCGCGCCGATGCATCTCACCACCAAGGAATTCGACCTGCTCGCCCACCTGGCCGCAAGCCCGGGCCGCGTCTTCACGCGGGACCAGCTGCTGGCCCGCATCTGGGGGCTCGACTACGAGGGCGACGAGCGGACGGTGAACGTCCACGTGAGTTGGCTGCGCTCGAAGCTGCGGGCGCACGACGGCCACGACTACTTCCGCACCGTGCGCGGCGTCGGCTACGCCTTCGCCCCGCGTCCGGACTGACAGGTGGGCGACGAGGCACGCGACGCGGCCGCATTCGAAGCGCTGCTACGGCGCTCCGCGGGGATGCTCCTGCTCGTCGTTGACGATCGGCTGCGGATCCTCGGCGCCGGAGTCGAAGCTCTGCGGCTCGCCGGGCGCGCGGCGGATGAGGTGACCGGGATGAGCGTCATCGCCGCCTTCGGATCGGCAGCGCTCGACGCGGTCGCGCGGCGGGCGCTGGAATCGGGGCAGGTGGCGTCGGGCGAGGCGGACCTCGGACGGCCGGGAAGCCGCCAATTCGCCGTGGAGGCGGTCCCGCTGGTGGAAGGCGGTCTCGTGCTGTCGCTGCACGAGATCACCACCATCCGGCGTGTCGAGAGGGTCCGTCGCGACTTCGTGGCCAACATCAGCCACGAGCTGCGCACGCCCTTGGCGTCGATCAAGCTGCTCGCCGAGACGCTCACCGGCGGTGCGCTCGATGATCCAACGGTGGCGCGCGACTTCACCGTCCAGATCGCGCGAGAGGTGGATCACCTGGCGCAGCTGGTGGACGAGCTGCTCGACCTGTCGATGATCGAATCGGGCGAAACGAAGCTCGCGCTCGAGGACCTCGACCCGACGGTCGTGGCGAAGGCCGCCGCCGAGCGGATCGGCCCGGTGGCAGATCACCTCGGGGTGTCGGTGCGCGTCATACCCGCAACGGCCAACGGCCCCGGCGTCCTCGTCCGCGCCGACGCCGAACGGCTTGGACAGGCGCTGCTGAACGTCGCGCACAATGCCGTCAAGTACAGCCGTCCCGGCGGTGAGGTGCGCATCGGCTGGGAGGCCCGCGCGGCAAGTGTCCGGTTCACCGTATCGGACGACGGGATCGGGATTCCCGCGGCCAAGCAGACCCGCATCTTCGAGCGCTTCTACAAGACGGACAGGTCGCGATCGCGGGATGCCGCGGACGACGGAGTTGGCGGCGGGAGCGCGGGGCTGGGGCTCGCGATCGTGCGGCACATCGCCGAGGCGCACGGGGGATCGGTCGGAGTGGAGTCCACCGAGGGGGTCGGCTCAACGTTCTGGATCGACGTACCGCGAGCCCCCTGACTGCCACCGATCATCACGGCCGGCGGCGCGCGATGATACGGTTGTGTGGTCAATGACCGATGCAACCGCCATCCCCTCGCCCCGCGACCCGCGCCTCGACGCCTGGCGCACCTTCCTGCACGCCCATCACCTGGTCCGCACGCTCCTGGAGAAGGAGCTGCAGGACGAGCAGGCGATCGGCCTGTCGGAGTACGAGGTGCTCCTGCTGCTCAACCTGGCCGATGAGCGACGCATGCGCATGAACGAACTGGCCGAGCGTCTGCTCCTCTCGCGCAGTGGCGCGACGCGACTGATCGACCGGTTGGAGAGCGACGGACTGGTGGAGCGCCTCTCGTGCGAGACCGATCGACGCGGCGCCTGGGCGCACCTGACCGATGACGGCCACCGGCGCCTGCGCGTCGCGTCACCGACGCACCTGCGCGGCGTCGGGGAGCACTTCCTCGACCGGATCCCCGCCGACGAGCTTGCCGCGCTGCAGCGCACCCTGGAGCGGGTCCTGCTGGAGTCCTAGCTGCCCGCGGCCTCGGCGCGCAGGCTGCGGATCATCGGAGCCCGATCGTCATCGGGCGCCAGCTCCAGGAACCGATCGAACTGCTCGATCGCTGCCTCCGGATCCCCGCCGCGCAGCGCGATGAGCCCCAGGAAGAAGGGCACGTCCGGGTCGTCGTCGCCCACCAGATCGTGATACGAGTCGGTGGCTGCGCGCGCATCGGTCAGGTCGCCGACGCTCAGGTAGGCGGTGATCAGGCGCCGGTAGCCCGAGGCATTCTCCGGGTCGACCGCGAGGAGCACCTGGAGAGCCACCGCGGCACGCTGCAGGTCCTGCGCGGTGGTGCCGGCCAGGTACGCGTCGGCAAGGTCGGAGAGCACGTCGGGATCCGCCGGGTCGGCGGCGAGGAGGGTCAGCAGCCGTTGAATCTCGGCTTGGCGCGCCTCCTCCGCGGCGATCTGGTCGGCGAGTGGCTGGTTGACGCTCGTGCGCTCGGCAAGTCCGAGCGGAGCGGGAAGGACAAAGCCGATGAGCAGGGTCGCCAGCAGTCCGGTGCCGAGCCACGCGGCCGCCCGTCGTCCGCTGCGGCGCCCCGGGGCCGGCAGCGAGGGACCGGCGGCGGCCGTCTCGAGGGCGGCGAGTGTCTCGGTCGCCCGAGCCTCCTCCTCGGCGAGCTGGCGCCGGTAGCCGGCCTCGTCGAGGGACCCGGCACGATGGTCGGCCTCCACGTCCAGCACCGCCTCGAGCGCCAGCCGGTGCCGCAGCGCCAGGCTCTCCTGGTCCGTGGCAGCACGCTGCTCGCGGGCGCCGCGGCGCAGCGGCCAGGCGATGAACGCGGCCGCGGCCAGGCCGAGCACCGCCAGGAACAGCCACTCGGCGATGTCAGGCATCGAGTCGCTCGATCTCGTCGCGGATGCGCTGCCGGTCGGCAGTCGTGGGAGGCGCGGCGCTCGGTTCTGTCGCGGCGGGACGCGGGCGCCGCCCGACGAGCAGCCACGCCAGCAGTCCCACCACCGCGGCCAGCACGACCACCACCGGCAGCCACCAGGCGAACGCCGCCGACGGCGCCAGCAGGATCCACTCCCCGTAGCGGTCCACGAAGTGCTGCCTGATCTCGTCGGCGTTCCGCCCCTGGGCCAGCAACTCGCCGATCTGCTCGCGGATGGCGCCCGCGGCAGCGGTATGAGACTCGGCGACCGAGAGCGCCTGGCAGTCGGGGCATCGCAGCAGGGCGGCGATCTGCTGCGCCTGCTCCGCGGGGCGTAGCGCGGGGGTGGGGCGCAGCACCTCCAGCGCGACCAGCGCGCCGAGCGCCAGCAGCGCGGCCGCCGCGACGGGAAGTGCCAGCCCCTTCATCGGTCAGTCCGACTCATTCGGATAGTCCAAGGTCGGCGAGGTATTCAGCCATCGTCTCGACGGTGAGTGGGCCGATCTGCTTGGCGATCACGATCCCGTCGGCGTCCACGAAGAAGGTCTCGGGGGGCCCGGTGACGCCAAGCTCGACGGCGAGGCGGCCGGAGGAGTCGAGCAGGTGCGGCCAGCCGCCGTCACCGTATCGCACGAGGAAGCGGCGCGCGTCATCGGGGGTGTCCTGGAAGAGCACCCCCAGCACGGCCAGCCTGCCGGCGTACCGGCTGGCGGCGTCCATCAGCACCGGGTGCTCGTCCACGCAGGCGGGGATGCACCAGCTGGCCCACGCGTTGACGATGAACGGCGTTCCGAGGAGCGACGTTGAAGAGAACGACTCCCCGGTGAGGGTCGCCCCGGCCAGCACCGGGAGCGGCTTGCCGACGAGCGGCGACGGGATCTGGCGCGGATCGCGGCCCAGCCCGGTGAAGAGGAGCCAGGCAAGTGGCACCAGCAGGATCGGCAGGACCACCCAGCGCAGCGGTGGCAGGCGCATCGCTCAGGCCTTCCCGGGCGCTGCGGCCGCGGGAGTGCCTGCAGCCGCGACGATCGCGTCGCGTCGTCGATCCGGCCAGATGGCGAAGAGGGCGCCGAGCGCCACGATCGCCCCGCCCGCCCAGATCCACATCACGAGAGGATTGACGAAGACTCGCAGCGTGGCGTTCGGTACCGATGGGTCGTAGGCGAGGAGCGTGACGTACAGGTCCTCGCCCAGCCCGGTGCGCACCGCCGGCGTGGCGATGGCGGTCGACGAGTTCGGGTAGTCGCGCAGCGCCGCCGCCATCGGCCCCGACTGTGGCCCGGCGACGGTCAGCTCGGCGCGGGTTTCGCGCACACGAGCGTCGTCGGCCAGCGGCTCGGTGACGAGGCCGTCGAGAGTGAGCGTGTAGCCGCGCAGGGTCATCGTCTCGCCTGGGCGCAGCGTTGCGCTCGTCTCGGATCCGAGCGTGGCCGAGATCGCGATCGCCACGGCCATCACGCAGATCCCCGCGTGGGCGAGGTACCCGCCATAGCGGCGCCGGTTGCGCGTCGCCAGGCGCCACAGGGCGGTGGGCGGCGCCTCCCCACGCGAGCGGGCGCGGGAACGGGCGCCGCGGAACAGCTCTTCGCCCAGCACGGTCAGCACGAAGGCAGCCAGTCCCAGGGTTCCGAGGGCGGCGAAGCCGGCGATACCCAGCGCCCATGCCGCGACCGTCGCCACGACGCCACCGATCACCGGCAGCGCGAAGCGCTCGCGGAGCGTTGCCCACGACGCGCCGCCCCACGGCAGCGCCGGGCCGACGCCGGTCAGGAAGAGGAGCGCGGCGAAGATCGGGGCGTTGATCCGGTTGAACCATGGCGCGCCGACGCTGGTCCGCGCACCGCTGGCCGCCTCCACCAGCATTGGGTAGAGGGTCCCGAACAGGACAGCGAAGGTGATCCCCAGGAAGAGCACGTTGTTGAACAGGAACGCTGACTCTCGGCTGACCACCGCGCCGGGCGGCCGCGTGTCGCGCAGGTCTGGCAGCCGCCACAGGAGCAGCCCAAGCGCCAGCCCCAGGCTGAGCAGGATGGCGATCGCGAACCACGGACCGATGGGCGACGCGGTGAACGAGTGCACGCTTGCGATCACACCGGATCGGGTCAGGAAGGTGCCGACCAGGGTCAGCACGAAGGTCGCGATCACCAGCGCATGTGTCCAGGTGCGCAGCGTCCCGCGTCGCTCCGCCACCATCGACGAGTGGATGAAGGCGGTAGCCGTCAGCCACGGCAGCAGGGCGGCGTTCTCGACCGGGTCCCAGGCCCAGTAGCCGCCCCAGCCGAGCACCTCGTAG
>JBBEBK010000024.1:0-6806 GCA_040882375.1 Chloroflexota bacterium | reverse complement strand
CCGCCGATCCGCGCTTCGCGACCAACCCTGAGCGCCTGGCAACTCGCGACGAGCTGGTGCCCCTCCTCGCGTCGCGGATCGCGGAGCGTGGTCGCGACGAGCTGCTGGCCGCCTTCATGGATGCCGACGTGCCGGCCGGACCGGTAAACCAGGTGAGCGAGGCGCTCGCCGCCATGGAGGCCGCGCATGACGGGGCGTGGGTCCAGGAGCGCGATGGCATGCGACTGGCGCCCGACCCCATGCTGTTCGACTCGGGGCGCCTGCCTCTGCGCCTCGCACCGCCGAAACTCGGTGAGCACACCGACGAGATCCTGGGCGAGGCCGGCCTCGCGCCTGCCGAGATCGCCGAGTTGCGCACCCTGGGAGCGATCGCCTAGGTCGGACTCGGCTCGAAATGCTGCACCACGGTCAGCGCCAGGGCCTCGACCCCGCGGCGATGGACGGTGACCCGGTGATCTACCGCGCACATCTCCGGCCGGTACAGGCCGCTCACCTTGTGGGGCAGCGGGCTCGGTGCCCAGATGACCAGCAGGTCCGCCCAGGCGCAATGCTGAGACGCATCGTTCTGATTCGGCAGGTTGCTGGTGCCGTCCACGAACTTGAAGGCAAGGGTCGGCGCCTCGCGCTCCAGCTCGGTCCACAGTGGCGGTCGGCCGCCGACCACCAGGACCCGGTGGACGCCTGCCGCGCGGCACGCCTCGATCATGCGTCGGACCCCGCGGCGGTTATTCGAGCCGCTGCACACCTCGCAGGCGGGCTTCTCGACCCGGACGACCGATCGTCCGTCGTCAACCAGGACAGCCTCGCAGTCCGCACTCCCGCAGGAGCGGGCGATCGCCAGACCGATCGCGTCACGCGCCCGGCTGAGCTTCCCCGCCGAGATGCGCTGCTTCCCGGGCCTGGTGAGGCCGGCCTCTTCCAGCACGACACGGGCAGCGGCCTGGGATTCCGGCGCGCGAAAGCCTTCGTCGCGCAGGAGGTCGGCGATGGCGATGTCGGAGGTGGGTGGCGCTCCCATCGGCCAAGCATACTGTCCGCCGTGCCGACCTCCGAACCACCGACCCGGGACCCCCGATGACGCGCGACGCGCGGCTCCTCTTCGCCACGCGCATCGCCCGGATGTTCGGCTACGGGCTGCTCTCGGTGGTGCTGGTCCTGTACCTGGTCGAGATCGGGCTCGACGCGCCCGCGGTCGGGGCGATCCTCACGCTGACGCTGCTCGGCGATGCGGCGATCAGCCTCTGGCTGACCACGCACGCGGATCGGCTGGGGCGTCGCCGCGTCCTGTTGACCGGCGCGGTGCTGATGCTCCTGGCCGGGATCGTCTTTGTCCTGGCGCGCGACTTCTGGGTGCTGCTGTTGGCGGCCACCATCGGCGTCATCAGCCCGAGCGGCAACGAGGTGGGGCCCTTCCTGGCGGTCGAGCAGGCATCGCTCTCGCAGACCGTGCCGGGTCGAGACCGCACCCGTGTCTTCGGCTGGTACAACCTGGTCGGCTCACTCGCGACCGCGAGTGGCGCGCTGGTCGCGGGGCTGGCGGCCCAGCTGCTGCAGGGGGCCGGTTCCGGTCAGCTCGACTCATACCGCGCCATCGTGCTCGGCTACGCATTGGTCGGGATCGTCCTGGCGCTCCTGTTCACGAGGCTTTCGGGGGCGATCGAAGTGCCATCCGCGCCGGACGTGTCGGTGGCGACTCGCCTCGGACTGCATCGGTCGCGTGGGATCGTCCTGCGACTGTCGGCGCTCTTCAGCCTGGACGCGTTTGCCGGTGGTTTCGTGATGCAGAGCGTCATCGCTTATTGGTTCCACGTCAGATTCGGCGCCGATCCGGCGACCCTGGGAGCCATCTTCTTCGGCGCCAACATCCTGGCGGGGTTCTCGGCGCTTGCCGCCGCGCGGTTGGCCGCGCGCATCGGTCTGATCAACACGATGGTCTTCACCCATCTGCCGTCCAACGTGCTGCTCATCCTTGTTCCGCTGATGCCGAACCTGCCGCTGGCGGTGGGCGTGCTGTTGGGCCGGTTTGCGATCAGCCAGATGGACGTGCCGACGCGTCAGTCGTACACCATGGCGGTGGTCGATCCCGATGAGCGGAGTGCCGCGGCTGGCGTCACCGGCATCGCCCGCAGCCTGGGGGCGGCCATCTCCCCGTCCCTGGCGACTCCTCTCGTCCAGTCGGTGCCGCTTGCCGGGCTCCCGTTTGTCATCGCGGGAGGGCTGAAGATCGTCTACGACCTGCTGGTGCTGCACGGCTTCCGGTCGGTGCGGCCACCTGAAGAGGTTCGCTAGCCGACGCGCTGCTCTACCGTCACGTGCTCGGGACCGACTCGACGGCAGACTCCGCGACCGCGGTCCGGGCGCCGGCGGATCCGGTCGCTGCAGGTTCCCGTGCAAGCGCGGCGTCGAGCCGCTCGATGAAGGGCCGCGCCCCAACCCGTTCGAAGAAGCCTCGTGCCTCATCTGCGGCGCGCCGGCGCTCCGCCGGTTCGAGCGCCCCGGTCTCGATGATGTCGAGCCGACAGAGCGCCAGCCATGTCGGAAGGCCCAGGTCCTGCCAACGTCCGAGGGCGTCGGCATACAGGCGTCGCGCGTCGGAAGGCCGCCCCTCGAGCATGGCGATCCCTGCCTCGATGGTCGTCCGGAGGGCCTCGGTCTTGCGGCCCGGGCGCGCGACGCGGTAGGCCTCCAACATCCGCCTGGCACCAACTGCGTCGCCGCCCCAGATCGCCGCTCGCGCGCCGACGGGCGCGATCTCGGCGGCGTGATCGCCGAGCTTGAGGGCCTCGTCGGCTAGCTGGACGACATCGGTCAGCCGTCCGCCCGAAAGCGCGGCATACACTCGAGGCCAGTACGGCAGGACGTGGTATTGGACGTCATCAAAGCCGGCTGCCATGGCCGCCAGGCGGTCGCCTTCGGCGCGGGCCTCCTCGGCTTCGCCCCGGCAGGCGCGGAAGAGCCAGGCCACGGCGCCGAACCAGATCTGCTCCCGCACCTCGAGCTCCTGGCTCAGCTGCTGGTCTACCTCGCGCAGCGCCCACTCCCACTCGCCGACCTGGAAGGCCGCGTCGGCAGAGTTGCCGAGCAGGTACCGCAACGCCCAGGCCGATCCGTATCGGGACGCCTGCTCATAGCCTTCCTTCGACACCTGGAAGCCGAGGACCGGGTCCTCGGGCTCCAGGACAAAGCCCAGGTTGATCGCCGCGCGAAGGTACGAGCCCACGATCCCGCGTCGTTCGGCGAGTGCCTTGGCACCCGTCAGGGTGACGGTGGCCTCCGTCGCACGGCCCAGGTTCGATAGGGCGGCGCCGCGCGTGATGAGGGCCTGCACCGCGAGCTCTTCTGCGCCGGCCTGCTCCATGGCCGGCAGCGCTCGATCCGCCACGGCCACGGCTTCGGCATAGTTCCCTCGCCGCATCTCGAATGTCGCGAGCTGACCGGCCAGTTCGATGTATCCAGGGTCCGACGGCTCGAGACCCCGCTCAGCCAGCGCCTCAACCAGGAGCTGGTGGCCCTGCTCCTGGTGGCCCTCGACCAGCAGTGCGGCCCGCCCGGCGACGGCGCGACGCTTGATACCCAGATCGCCGAGCTGGGTAGCGAGCTCGATCCCGCGGACGTAGTGGGCGTCCCCATCCTCGAAGAGACCCGCAGTCCCTGCTGCCTGAGCGGCCGCCCACCGCAGGTCCAGCTCTTCCGCCGGATCGGTCACGGCCTCCAGCGCGTCGCTGAGATAGCGGTGCGCCTGACGGTGCGATCCCAGGGCGGCCGCTCGCTGGGCGGCAGCGCGGAGCGCGATCCGGGCCTGTGCCGCGACGGCTGCCCCTTCTTCGCCCTCTGGCTGCGCGCGGTACGCATCGAGGTAGTGCTGGGCGAGCATCCCCGCCAGCTCATCGTCCCCCTGGCTCTCGAAGTAGCGAGCCGCGGCCAGGTGCCGGGCACGGCGGTCGCGCCGCGCGAGGGTGCCGTATGCGACCTCTCGCAGGAGTCCCTGCACGAAGCGATATTGGCCGCGTTCGGGGGAGCGCGAGTCGTCGTCGATGGTCAGCACCTCGCGCTGCACGAGATGCCGCAGGACCGGCTCCAACTGGTCCGGCTCCGATGTGACAGCGTTCAGGGCCGCCATCGTGAACGACAGACCAAGGACCGATGCGTCCTGGACCAAAGTCCGCTCGCGGGGCTGAAGGGCGTCCATGCGGGCCGCGATGAGGGCATGCAGCGACTCGGGTACGGCCAGCTCGGTCAGATCGCCCACCGGGCGATAGGCGTCGCCGTCGGGCTCGATCCGGCCGTCGTTCAGCAGCATGCGGATCGTCTCGACTGCGTACAGGGGGATCCCCTCGGCTCGGGCGACAATGGCGCGGACCGCGGACTCGGGGATGCCCGGGACCAGGCCGGCCAGGAGCTCGCTCATCTCGTCGTCCATCAGCGGCTCCAGGCCCAGCGAGGTGAAGGCACGCTGACCGGCTCCCCAGGTCGGCCGCCGGTCGAGGAGCTCGGGTCGGGTCAGGGCGATGATGTAGATCGACCGCCCGCGCGACCACGCCAGCATCTCCTCGATGAAGTCGAGAAGGCCGTCATCGGCCCATTGCAGATCCTCGAAGACCATGACCACGGTGTTTGCGTCGGCCAGGCGCTCGAAGAAGGTCCGCCACGCGGTGAACAGCTCGCTGCGTTCGCGCCCGTGCGCGTCGCCGATGCCCAGCAGCTGGAGGAGCGGCCCCTCGAGGTCCTGACGCTCCGCGGCGTCAGGCACGAACTGGTGGAGCGTCTCGGATAGGCGTGCGCGGGTCGTCTCTTCGTCGTCTCCTTCGCCGATGCCGGCGCGCATGCGCACCATCTCGCCAAGCGCCCAGAAGCTCACCCCGTCGCCGTACGAGGGAGAGCGTCCCTGGTGCCAGTAGGCGAGCTCGGCCAGGCCGTCGAGGTACTTGTGGAACTCCCAGGCCAGTCGGCTCTTGCCGATGCCGGCCTGGCCCAACACCGAGACGAGGCGCACCCCGCGGTCGCGGGCGGTGGCATGGAAGAAGTCCTTGATCAGTCGCAACTCGGAGTCGCGGCCGACGAAGGGAGGCTCGAGCCGCTCGCTGCGGCCGACGCCGCCCCGCTTGGCGACCACCCGCAGCGCGCGGAACGCGGTCACCGGCGCCTCCTTGCCCTTGAGCAGCTGCTCGCCGGCAGGTTCGAATGCAATCGCCTCCGATGCCGCCCTACGAGTCGCCTCGCCAACCAACACGGTTCCCGGCGGAGCCACCGACTGCAGCCGCGACGCGGTGTTGACCATGTCGCCGGCGACCATGCCCATGCCGGTGGCTCCGAGCGTTACGGCGGCCTCGCCGGTCAGGACGCCTGCGCGCAGTGCCAGATCGGGGACTCCGGCCTGTTCGCGGAGTCGAACAACCGCGTCCACCAGGTCGAGGGCGGCGCGTACCGCGCGCTCGGCATCGTCCTCGCGGGCCACCGGCGCGCCCCACACGGCCATGACCGCGTCGCCGATGAACTTCTCCACTGCGCCTCCGTAGCGCTCCACGACTTCGCGGCACGTTTCGAAGTAGCCGTTGAGCAGCTCGCGGACGTCCTCCGCGTCGCGGGACTCGGAGATGGCGGTAAAACCGACCAGATCGGCAAACAGCACGCTCACCAATCGGCGCTCAGCGGTGGGGGCGGCCGCCGACGGCGCGGCCGCGTCGGCTCTCGCCGGGGTGGCGCCATCGGACCCGTCCAGGGTCGATCCACACTCGCCGCAGAACCTGGCGCCCGGCGTGTTGGGGGTGCCACAGGTGGGGCAGCCCGTCGTCAGGCGCGTGCCGCATTGCAGGCAGAACTTGCGTCCGGCCTCGTTGGGCGCACCACAACTACCGCAATTCATCGCCAAGCTGGTCTCCGGCTGGGCTGTGAAGCATACTGCCCACATTCACGGGCTGGCGCGATTCTGCCTGCTCCGCTGGATTGACACGACGCCACCGGGCGGGCATGGTGCTCGTCGGCGAGACCATCGGTGGAGATCGGGGTGAGGATGCCGGACGACGAATTCGTGGTCGCAAGCCTGCGGCGATGCCCCCTGTTTGCCCATGTCGAGCCCGATGGACTGACCGTTCTGGCTCACGCCATGGTGTTGCGTCGCTTCCGACGCAACGAGGTCATCTTTCACAAGGACGATCCCGGCGATTCGCTCCACGTCGTGGCGTCGGGCGCGGTGAAGATCGTTCTGCCGTCGTCGGAAGGAGACGAGGCGATCATCGCCAGCCTTCAGCCGGGCGACTTCTTCGGCGAGCTGGCACTGCTCGACGGCGCGCCGCACTCGGCCACGGCCACGGCTGTCGAAGCGGTCGAGACGCTGAGCCTCGCTCGTGCTCCGTTCCTAAAGCTCCTCGATGAAGATCGCGGATTGCGCGTGGCGCTACTCTCCGGATTGGCGGCCGAGCTCCGTCGCCTCACTCAGCACGTCGAGGAGCTCCACTTCCTGGATCTCGCCGGACGGCTGGTCATGCGCCTGGTCCGCCTGGCCCGCGACCGCGATGCGATGGCGGAAGGCGAGGTGCGTCTCGACTGGCCGTTCACCCAGTCCGACCTGGCGGCCATGATCGGCGGCACTCGCCAGAGCGTGAACAAGCTCCTGAGTCAGCTCGTCGACGATGGACTTTTGGTTATCGAGCATGAGACACTGGTGATCAAGGATCTGCATGCTCTCGCCGAACGAGCAGAGCGGTGAACGGGTGTCGGCAAGTCGACAGGGAAATCGTCGCGGACCGGCTACTCCCGATTCCCTCTCGGCCATAAGGTTTGCAGCAACAAGGCTCACGGTTCAGGTG
>JBBEBK010000023.1:0-6962 GCA_040882375.1 Chloroflexota bacterium | reverse complement strand
CACGGCCATCGACCTGGCGCGCGCCTGGCTGACCGACCGCGATGCGCTGGTGGCGCAGGTCTCCTTCCTCGGGCTGAGCACGCCGACGCGGCTGCGCGACGCCTACCGGGGCGACGGGGGTGGCCCTGACGCCCGGGCGGAGCTCGAGGCGGCGGCAGCGGTCGTGCAGGCGTATGCCGCGGTCCGTCAGCGCGCTGCGACCGAGCAGGGACCGCTTGAAGAGATCGGCCTGATCGGTGGCGCCGACCCCGGCGCCCTGCTGGCCGCCGCAGCGGCCGCCTTCGGCCAGGGCGATCTTCAGGGTGCGGCCGAGGATATCGACCTCGCCTCTGCGCGACTCGACCGGGCCACCTCGGATGCTCTGGTGCGCATCAGCGCGGTCATGATCCTGATCGGCCTGCTCGGCTACGGCGCCACGCGGGTCGCCCGACGCTCCGGGGACGACGGGTACACTGCGAGCTCATGACCAGACAGCCCCCGCGCCCTGGCCCATCGCCGGAGGAACCCCGCTTTCCGCCCGCCTCGGACGTCCTGTCGGGCGAGACCGCGGATGTCTACTTCGAGCGCGCGCAGCGGATTCTCGCGGCGGAGCGGATGGACCCTGTCGTCACCATGGAGATCTTTGCCCGGGAGGACGGGATCCTGTGCGGCGCCGAGGAGGCGATCTCGTACCTGCGCAAGATCTTCGGCACCGCGACGACCCACGATCCGGCGCCGGTGGTCGAGTCGCTCACCGACGGGGACGCGGTTGCCGCCAAGGAGGTGGTGATGCGCATCGCTGCCCGCTACTCGGCATTCGGCCTGTATGAGACGGCCATCCTGGGCATCCTCTCCCAGAGCACCGGCTGGGCGACGGCAGCGAGGCGCATCGTGGAGGCGGCAGCCCCGACGCCGGTGATCGGTTTCGGGGCGCGCCATGTCCACCCCAGCGTGGCCGACCAGATGGACTACGCGTCGGTGATCGGCGGTTGCGTCGGCGCCTCGACCCCGGCCGGCGCCCGGTTGGCCGGGCTGGCGCCGACCGGCACGATGCCGCATGCCCTGATTCTCATCTTCGGCGACACGGTGCGCGCTGCTGAGGCGTTCGATCGCCACATCGACCCCGACGTCCCGAGGGTCGTGCTGGTGGACACCTTCAAGGATGAGGCCGAGGAGTCGCTGCGCGTCGCCGACGCGCTGGGAGAGCGGCTGTGGGGCGTTCGGCTCGACACCCCGTCAGAGCGCGGCCGCGTCACCGCTGCGCTCGTCAAGGAGGTTCGCGCACGACTCGATCAGGCGGGACACCCGAACGTGAAGATCGTGGTGTCGGGCGGCCTGGACGTCGAGCGGATCGCCTACTTCAAGGAGACGGGCGCCCCGGTCGACTCCTTTGCGGTCGGGTCGGCCATCAGCGACGCCAGCCCGATCGACTTCACCGGCGACCTCAAGGAGATCGACGGGCGACCCATCGCCAAGCGCGGCCGCATCCCCGGCCGGACCGAGAACCCGCGCCTGCGACTGGTCGACCTCTCGGCCTGAGGCCGCCGATGAAACCCACCGAGCCCGAGTCCGCGTACGACCTGTTCAGTCGCGGGTCACGGATGCTCGCGCAGCGCCACCCGGGCGCGGCGGCTGTGCTGCTCGAGCGGTGTCTGCTGCTCGAGCCGGGCAAGGCGTCGATCCTCGAGGCGCTCGGCCGCGCGTACTTCGACCTCGGCGACCATGCCCGCGCTGCCGATCACTTCGGAGCGATCGTTGGCGCGAACCCGCTGGCGCACTACGCGCATTTCGGGCTCGGCCTCTCGCGCACGCGGCTGGGCGACGTCGAGGCGGGGGTGCGGCACCTGCGGATGGCCGTCTTTCTCAAGCCGGAGAACGCCGACTACCAGCGCGCCCTTCGTCGCAGCGAGGCCGCCTAGCTCTCGCCGAGTCGGCGGACCAGCCACAGGATCCCGACGAGCGACTTCGCATCGCGGATCCGTCCGTCGTCGATCGCGGCGAGCGCTTCGTCGAGCGTGAGCCAGGAGCGCGTGAGCGCCTCGTCCTCCGGGGCGCTGGCTTCAGAGGGCACCAGGTCGCTGGCGAGGAAGAGGGTCAGCAGTTCGGTGGAGAAGCCGGGAGCGGTGTAGAAGGACGGCCCCTCCTCCCAGTTCTCCGCCGCGAGGCCGCACTCCTCCGCCAGTTCGCGGCGGGCCGTCGCTCCCGGCTGCTCGCCCGGTTCGAGCGTGCCGGCCGGGATCTCCAGCAGCTCTCCCGATGCCGCGGCGCGCCACTGGCTGACCATGGCCAGTCGCTCCCCATCCCAGGCCAGGATGGCCACCGCGCCGGGATGCTCAACGACCTCGCGCGTGGTGCGCCGTCCCGAGTCGAGCTCCACCTCGTCAACGCGGAGACTGAGCAGGTCCCCGCGGAAGACGTGCTCGCTGCGGACGGTGCGTTCAGGCATGCGGGCATGGTAGTGGCCGCCGGACGTACCACAGCCCCCCGCTGCGCCACGCGCTAGGATCTGGACCGATGATCGTCGTCGAGGGGCTGCGCAAGGACTTTCGCCGGCTCACCGCCGTCCACGACATGAGCTTCACGGTGGGCGACGGCGAGATCTTCGGGCTGCTCGGCCCGAACGGCGCCGGCAAGACGACCACGGTGCGCATGCTGGCTGGGCTGATCACCCCGACCGCGGGCACCGCGTCGGTCAACGGCCACTCGCTCGGGGAGGGGTCGCAGCGGATTCGCGCCATCACCGGCATCCTGACCGAGAGTCCCGGCCTCCACGAGAAGCTGACCGCCCGCCAGAACCTGGCCTACTACGGCCGCCTCTACGGTCTGCGCGGCAGCGTGCTCCGGCAGGCGGTGGATCGCTACCTCGGCGTGGTGGGGATGGCCGAGCACGCCGACCGACGCGTCGTTGGCTTCTCGAAGGGGATGCGTCAGAAGGTGGCCATCGCGCGGGCCCTCCTCCACGAGCCGGAGGTGATCTATCTCGACGAGCCGACCAGCGGGCTCGACCCGTCCGCCGCCAAGACGGTCCGCGACTTCGTGGCCACGCTGCGCTCGCTCGGCCGCGCGATCGTGGTCTGCACCCACAACCTCGACGAGGCGGAGCGGCTCTGCGACCGGATCGGCATCATGCGCGGCACGCTCCTCCGCGTCGATACGCCGGCCGGTCTGCGTCGCCACGGGCGCGGCGCCACCGTGCGCGTGCAGCTCAACGGCGCGCGCGGGCCGGACTCGTTCCTCGGCCGCCTGGGTGAACTCCCCTTCGTCACCGGCGCGACCGCGCAGGAGGACACGCTCGTCGTCGAGATGGCCGATCCGCCGCGCGACACCCCCGACCTGGTGGCCGCGCTGGTCGCCGCTGGTGCGCGCATCACCGGAGTGGCCGAGGAGGCGCCGACGCTCGAAGAGGCGTACCTGTCCCTGGTCGGCGAAGTGGGGGAGCGCGACTGATGCGGATCGGGTACGTGATCGCCGTCTTCGCCAAGGAATGGCGCGACCTGCTCAGCAATCGGCTGCTGCTCGGGGCGGTGGCCTTCCCGGCGCTCATCTTCGCGGCCATCCCCACCGGCCTGGTGGCCTTCATCCAGGCCAACGACCTCGATCCCAACCAGCTGGGGCAGATCGAGCAGTACATCGCCAACTTCCCGGGCCTGCCGGCCAAGCTCGCGGCGCAGGGGTTCATCGTCACCAATTTCATGGCCTACTTCCTGCTCATCCCGGCCATGGTGCCGATGGCGATCGCCACCCAGTCGGTGATCGGCGAGAAGGTCGCGCGATCGTTGGAGCCGCAACTGGCCACGCCGCTCGAGGTGAGCGAGCTGTTGGCCGGCAAGACGCTGGCGGCAGCCCTGCCGGCGGTGGCCGCCACGTGGGGCGTCTTCGCGGGCTACGGCTATCTCAACGGCGCCATCGCCGATCCACGGCTTACCCGCCTCGTCTTCAGCGACGTGTGGCTCACCGCCATGGCCACGCTGGTGCCGCTCATCTGCCTGTTCAGCGTCCTGCTCGGCATCGTGGTCTCCTCCCGCGTCAACGATCCGCGCACGGCACAGCAGATCGGCGGCTTCGTGGTGATCCCGATCATCGCGGTGGCGGTCGCCCAGTTCTTCGGTGGGCAGGCGACCTTCTCCATGGAGCAGGTGCTGATCGGCGACCTGCTGGTCGGCGGGCTGATCGGCGTGACCATGGTCATCGGTTCGTGGGCCTTCGACCGCGAGTCGATCCTGACGCGAATGGCCTGACCGATGGAGGAGCCCGTCCCGTCACCGGTCTCGGTCGGTCGCTACCTGTTCGCGGCATTGGTGGGCACCGCTGCACTGGTGGGACTCCTGCTTGTCGCCCGGCCGCTCCTGTTCACCATGGCTCGACCACTCGACGACACGAACTACACGGTGGTCGCCGTCTCGCAGGTGACCGATGGTCCGATCGCGCGGCAGCTCCTGCTCAACGAGTCGCATGGCTGGGCAGGGGAGCTGGTGCAGGGCGACCGCACCCAGATCGGCGTCATCGTCGCGCCGCTCACCATCGGCGGCTTCTCGGTGGTGAGTGCCTGGAGTCCCACCAACGACTGCGCGCTCGAGATCGGTGCCGATCGGTTGCGCGACTGCGCCGGCGATGCGTGGACGTTCGATGGCGTCCCGCTGGATGCGACCGATCCGTCGCTTCAGGCCTTTCCAACGACCGTCAACAACGGAGCCGTGACGGTCGATTTCACGCGGACCTTCGATCCCGCTGCGCGGTAGGATCCACCCACATGCCTTCAGGACTCGACCCGCTCGGCTGGATCGTCATCGGCTTCCTTGCCGGGGCGGTCGCGGGCTGGTTCGTGCCGGACCGCGAGCGGATGGGGTGCATCGGCACCACCGCGCTCGGCATCGTGGGCGGGCTCTTCGGCGGCTGGCTGTGGACCCAGGTGCTCGATCAGGATCGCGCCGGCGGCTTCCTGGGTGCTCTGCTGATCGCCAGCCTGGGCACCGCCATCCTGCTCGTCCTCATCCGCGGCCTCAGCCGCCGCTGAGGTTTGACGCCTCCCGGGGGGCGTGGGAGAATCCGGCCCGCCTCGCTGCCTGACACGCGCGTCCCCGTGGTGGCCTTAGCTCAACCGGCAGAGCATCGGATTGTGGATCCGAAGGTTACGGGTTCGACCCCCGTAGGCCACCCCACTTCGCCCATCATCGGACGGGCGCGTCGGCCCATGCCGTTGGGCCCCTTGCATTCGGATGCATTCCGTCTAGGCTCCGCCGAGCAATGAATGTCGCTTCCGCCGCACGGGGTCCAGCGCCGCCCCACATCCTCGTCGTTGATGACGAAGAGACGATTCTCCTGCTGGTGCGCGGGTACCTGGAGCGCGAGGGGATGACCGTCAGCGTGGTAGGAGATGGCGCCCAGGCCGTCGCCATGGTGCGCGAGCTAGCTCCCGACGTGGTGGTCCTCGATCTGATGCTCCCTGGGCTTGACGGCGTCGAGGTCTGCCGCCAGCTCCGAACTTTTACCGATGCCTACGTGCTGATGCTCAGCGCCCGTGACGAGGAGGTGGATCGGATCGTCGGCCTCTCGGTCGGCGCCGACGACTACCTGACCAAGCCATTCAGTCCACGCGAACTGGTGGCGCGGGTGAAAGCCCTGCTCCGTCGTCCGCGCTCTGGTCCGGCGCGCACAACCATCGGCGCCAGTGGACTGGCGATCGACCTTGGGCGCCGCGAGGTCCATCGCGGCGACGAGCCGGTAAAACTCACCCTCACCGAGTTCGAGCTGCTGGCCGCGCTCGCGCGCGATCCCGGCGTTGTGGTCAGTCGGCAGGAGTTGCTGGATCGTGTCTGGGGGGTCGACTACTACGGCGGCGACCACGTCCTCGATGTCCACATCGGGAATCTGCGACGCAAGCTCGGCGAAGACCCTGATCAGCCGCGGTGGATTGAGACGGTGCGCGGCATCGGTTTTCGTTTCGCGGCACCATCATGAGATTCGTGCCTCGCGGCCTCCGCGGCCGCCTCCTCGTCGCCAACCTGGTGGTGACCGGCGCAGCCATCGGCACCGTGCTGCTCGGCGTGAGCCTGGTGGGTCCCGGCTATTTCCAGGACGCGATGGGCCATCGTCCGGGTGATCCGGCCGGACAGCAGATGGACGCGCTGATCCTGGCCGCCTTCCACGAGGCCATTCGTACGGCGCTGCTGGCGGCGGCCGTCACCGCGCTTGGCGCAGCGGTGGTTGTCAGCCTTGCCATCTCGAGTCGCATCGCCAGCCCGGTCAGCCGGCTGGTTGGCGCCGCGCGCCGCATCGCCGGGGGCCACTACGCGGAACGCGTGCCGATGGAGGGCGAGGGCGAGGTGGCCGAGCTGGCAAGCGCCTTCAACCTCATGTCAGCCTCCCTGGAGAGCACCGAGCGGCGCCGGATGCAGCTGGTCGGCGACGTGGCGCACGAGCTGCGCACGCCCCTCGCCACCCTGGACGGCTATCTCGAGGGTCTGCAGGACTCGGTCATCGAAGCCAAGCCGGAGACGTGGGAGCTGCTTCGACGGGAGACGCACCGGCTGACGCGGCTCGTGGGAGACCTGTCCGAGCTGTGGCGGGCCGAGGCGCGCCAGCTGCCGCTGCGAACGGAGCCCGTGCAACTCGGAGAGGTGGTTGAGGAAGCAATCGCACGCTTCATGCCGAGCGCGACGGAGCATGGCGTGCGGCTCGAGAGCGCTGTCGCGCCCGGCGCGGTCGCGTTGGCCGACCGGGACCGCGTTGTGCAGATCCTCGGAAACTTCATCTCCAACGCTCTGCGTCACTCGCCGCAAGGCACAAGTGTCCTCATCGGAGCCAGCCGGACCGGTTCCCTCGTCGAGCTCTCGGTGCGGGACGCCGGGCCAGGACTCAGCGCCGAGCAGCTCGGGCAGGTCTTTGAGCGCTTCTACCGTCTCGACGCTGCGCGATCCCGCGGCGAGGGGGGAGCCGGCATCGGTCTCGCAATCGTGCGGGCGCTGGCCGAGGCGATGGGGGGC
>JBBEBK010000022.1:0-7000 GCA_040882375.1 Chloroflexota bacterium | reverse complement strand
AGCCCGGGACGCCGACCAGCTCAACCCGTCGCACCTCCTCGCCACAGCGCACGCGCACGGCGGCCGGGCCGGCTCCGCGCCAGGCGCCGCCCCACGGCCCGCCAGGCCTTTCCGCCAGCAGGGCGGCTGCTGCGCCCTGCCAGGCCTCGTCGTCGAGAACCGGTGGCAGAGGCAGCGCCAGCCCGGCCAGCGTGTCGATCCGCAACTCGCCGGCACGGACGGTCGGATCGTCGAGCAGCCAGCGCAGGAAGCGCAGGTTGGTGCGCACGCCCAGGACGAGCGTCTCGTCCAGCGCTCCGCGCAAGCGGGCGAGTGCCTCGGCGCGGGTCGGCGCGTGGGCGATCAGCTTGGCGAGGAGCGGGTCGTATCGGTCCGCGACGGTGTCGCCGGTGTGCAGGGCGGTGTCCACGCGGACACCCGCGGGCCAGCGCAGCGCCGCGATGCGGCCCGCGGCGGGGAGGAAGCCGGCATCGGGATCCTCGGCGTACAGGCGCGCCTCGATGGCATGCCCGCTCCAGCGTACCGCCGCCTGATCGAAGCCAAGCGGCACGCCGGCGGCGATGCGCAGCTGGTCGGCCACCAGATCGCGGCCGGTGACCGCCTCGGTGACCGGGTGCTCGACCTGGAGCCGGGTATTCATCTCCAGGAAGAAGAACTCGCCGGCATCGGTAAGGAGGAACTCGACGGTGCCCGCGCTGACGTAGCCGACCGCGGTTGCCACCCGCAGGGCGGCCTCACCCATCCGCGCGCGCAGATCCGGCGTGACCGATGGCGCCGGCGACTCCTCGATCACCTTCTGGTTGCGCCGCTGCGCCGAGCAGTCGCGCTCGCCGAGGTGGACGCCATGACCGTAGCCGTCGAACAGGACCTGCACCTCCACGTGCCGCGCCCGGTCCAGCAGGCGTTCGAGGATGAGCCGATCGTCCCCGAACGAGCGGCTCGCCTCGCGACGTGCGGCGGCCAGCGCCTCGGGCATCTCGGGGGCTGAGCGAACTACGCGCATCCCCTTGCCCCCGCCCCCGGCCGATGGCTTGACCAGCAGCGGGAAGCCGATCCGCCACGCCTCCGCGGCCAGGGTCGAGTCGTCCTGCGCCTCACCGTCATAGCCGGGGACGATCGGGACGCCGTGCGCGGCCGCGATCCGCCGGGCGGCGGCCTTGTCACCCATCGCCGCGATGGCGCCGGGTGGCGGACCGACCCAGGCAAGTCCGGCTCGACCGACCGCCTCGGCGAAGCCGGGATTCTCGGAAAGGAACCCGTAGCCGGGATGGATGGCGTCGGCGCCGGCGCGTCGGGCAGCGTCGAGGACGGCGGCCGCATCCAGGTAGCTGCTCACCGGAAGCGCCAGGTCGACCCCGTCGGGAGGACGGTCGTCGGTCGCGTGGATACCCACCGTGCGGATCCCGAGCCGGGTGGCGGTCCGCGCGATGCGTACCGCGATCTCGCCGCGGTTGGCGATCAGCAGCGAGCGGATCTGTCTCGGCTCCGGCATTTCCGGGCCGGCGGCGACCGTCCCGAGAGACGAACGCGACACGCGCACCCGTCCGCCGACCCGTGTGGCCGGAAGCCGACCATCGGCGACCCAGCGCTGCACGGTGCGCACCGTCACGCCGAGCTCGTCGGCGACCTGGCGCGGGGTAAGCGCCTCATCGGTCATGTCGCGATTGTCGCAGAGCCGGCGGCGCTTACTCCTGCCGCCAGGACGGTGGCCGCTTCTCGACGAATGCCGCGAGGCCCTCCTGGCCCTCCGGCGAGACGCGCTGGCGGGCGGCGCGGCGGACGGTGGATGCGCGCGCCTCGTCGGGAGCAACGCCCCTCTGTTCGCGGATGAGCGCCTTCGCGGCGCGCGCAGCGTTCGGACCGGCCGATCCGATCTCGGCCAGCACCGCCTCAACCCGCGCATCGAGCGCCGACTCGTGGGGGAGCACCTCGTGGATCAGGCCGATCTGGAGCGCGCGCTCGGCGCCGAAGCGCTCTCCCGTGGGGAACAGCGCCCGCGCATTGCCCTCGCCGATGCGCGGCAGGACGAACGGGCTGATCACGGCGGGGACCAGGCCGAGCTTGGTCTCGGTGAATCCGAAGATCGTGTCTGCGGTTGCCAGCGTGACATCCGCCACGCAGCAGAGCGCCATCCCGCCGCCCAGCGCCGCCCCGTGGACCCGCGCGATCACCGGCACCGGGCACTCGTCGATCGCCGTGAGCATCTCCTGGAGGCGCGCGGCGTCGGCCTCGTTCTCGTCCATCGTCAGGGACATCGCGGCGCGCTGCCAGGCGATATCGGCCCCGGCCGAGAACGCCTTCCCCTCGCCGGCGAGCACCACCGCCCGCAGCTCAGCTGCCGGCTCCGCGCTGAGCCGCTCGAACGCCTCCCGGAGCGCGGCGATCAGCTCGGCGTTGAAGGCGTTGCGCACGTCCGGCCGGGTCATCGTCACCCGCGCCGCCGCCCCGTGGCGCTCGACGCGCAGCAGGTCGCTCATCGTCGGCCCTTCCGGTAGAACGGCTCGGTCACCGCCCGGACCGATGCCAGCAGCGGCTCCTCCAGCCAGACCACCTCGGTCCCGTCCGGCACGTCCACGGTGGCGGAGGCGCCGTCGTCGCCCAGGAGGCCGAGCATCAGGCGGCGCTGTCCATCGGTCTCTGACTCGACCAGCCAGGCGGCCTCCACCTCGGTGGCGCGCAGCACGTCCCGGAGCGGCGCCTCGAGCACCAGCCCCTCGCGGCCCGCCAGGCGGAGGCGGATCGACCGTCGCTCGGTCGCCGGTGCCAGCGGCTCACCGGTCCCCGGCAGGAGGCCCGATGCGAGTGCTGCGAGCTCATCGGTCTCGAATCGGTAGGGGATCGGTCCGGCCGGATCCATGATCGACGGGACGCCGGCGGCGGCCATGTTGGCGATGGCGATCCGCGCCGGAAGCGGCAGCGTGGCCGTCCCGCGTGGCGCCCAGGCGGAGAGTGCTGCCACCGACGCGAAGCAGACGCTGGTCGGTTTCCCGTCGGCATCCACCGCGAGCATGACGCTCACCTCCACCTCGTCGTGGTCGCTGACCGCCGACGCCAGCGCCGCCTTGGCCTCCTCGCCATGATCGGGCGGGACGGGGAGGAGGAGGGTGCCATCCATCAGCGTGCGATAGAAGGCATCCAGCGTCCCCCGTCCGGCATCGCCGCGCTGTTCCGCGTCCCGCGCCTCGAGCATCGCCTCGAAGATGGCGGCCGAACTCTCCTCGAGCGTGCCCGACGGGGTCGATCGGTCGTGCGAACCGGCAGCCGGGCGTTCCAGGACCATGGGTTGGAGCCTACCACCGGGGCTGGCGGTAGGATGCCCGCATGCCAACCGGCATCGACCACGTGGTCATCGCCGTCGCCGATCCCGACGCGTCCGCCGCCGAACTGACCGAGCGGGTCGGGCTGGCGTTCACCGGCGGCGGGCGGCACCCGGGGCTCGGCACGTTCAACCGGCTCGCCTTCCTCGGTGACGCCTACCTGGAACTGATCGGGGTCGAGGATGCGGAGGCGGCCCAGGGGTGGGCGGTCGGGCGTGCCGCGGTGCGTTCCCTGGAGCGCGGTGGCGGATTCGTCACCTACGCGCTGGCCGATGACCGGATCATGCACACCGTCGCGCACCTCCAGGCGAACGGAAGCGCCATCGGTCCGGCCATCCACGGCAGCCGCCTGGGATCGGATGGTCAGGCTACGGAGTGGTGGACCGCAACGCTCTCCGAGCTCGGTCCCGAGCAGCCACCATTCCTGATCAAGCACGCGGCCACCGGTGCCGAATGGGGCCCCGCCGCAAGGGAGGAGCGCCGCTCCTTCGTCCACCCGCTGGGCTCGCCGACGAGGCTGCGCGGGTTGGAGATCCCGGCTCCTGATCCCATTGCGCTCGCAGCGGAATGCAGCAGGCAGCTGGGTCTGGAATTCTGGGTAACTGGCACGTCGGCCGTCTCCACCCCTGGCAAGCACGTCGTCCGCCTGGTATCAGCTCCGCCCGCCCGGCTCCCCCTCATCACGCTCGGTGCCCGACGGGGGATAGAGCGCCGCGTCTCCGCCCACGGGGTCGAGTTCTCGGTGCTGGGCATCGTCGCCTGAGGCACCGTCTACATTCGGAAGACGCCGAACCTCGTCTCGCCGATCCCGGCGTTCAGCGCCGCGCTGATCCCAAGCGCCAGCACCCGTCGCGTGTCCAGCGGATCGATCACCCCGTCGTCCCACAGGCGGGCGGTGGAGAAGTAGGGCGACCCCTGTCGCTCGTACTCAGCCAGAACCCGAGCCTCGAAGGCGTCGCGCTCCTGGTCGGTGGTGATGTCGCCGCTCACCGTGGAGAGGACGCGGGCCGCCTGCGCACCACCCATCACGCTGATCCGCGCGTTCGGCCACATCCACAGCTGTCGCGGTGAGTACGCGCGCCCGGCCATCCCGTAGTTCCCGGCCCCGAACGAGCCGCCGATGATCACCGTGAACTTCGGCACCGCAGTGGTGGCCACCGCCGTCACCAGCTTGGCGCCGTCCTTGGCGATTCCGCCGGCCTCGTACTCCTTGCCGACAATGAAGCCGGTGATGTTCTGCAGGAAGACGAGCGGGATCTTGCGCTGGCTGGCCAGCTCCACGAAGTGCGCGCCCTTCAGCGCGGAGCTGCTGAACAGGATCCCGTTGTTGGCCAAGATTCCCACCGGGTAGCCCTCGATCCGCGCGAACCCGGTCACCAGCGTCTCGCCGTAGCGCTCCTTGAACTCGTGGAACTCGCTCCCGTCGACCAGCCGCGCGATCACCTCGCGCACGTCGTACGCGACCCTTGGGTCGGTCGGCACAACGCTGTACAGATCCCCCGGACTGACCGATGGAACCGCCGGCTCGCTCCGCTCCCACGGCGGTTCCGGCTTGCGCCAGGCAAGGCTGCGCACGATCTCGCGCCCGATCGCCAGCGCATGCTCGTCGTCAAGCGCGTAATGGTCGGCCACGCCGCTGGTCACGGTGTGCACCTCGGCTCCGCCCAGCTCCTCGGCGCTCACCTCCTCGCCGGTGGCGGCCTTCACCAGCGGCGGGCCGCCCAGAAAGATGGTGCCGGTGCCCTTGACGATCACCGTCTCGTCGCACATGGCCGGGACGTATGCGCCGCCGGCGGTGGAGCTGCCCATCACCAGCGCAACTTGCGGGATGGCACGCGCCGACAGCTGCGCCTGGTTGTAGAAGATCCGGCCGAAGTGGTCCCGATCGGGGAAGACCTCGTCCTGCAGCGGCAGGTAGGCGCCGCCGCTGTCAACCAGGTAGAGGCAGGGCAGCCGGTTCTCGAGGGCGATCTCCTGGGCGCGGAGGTGCTTCTTGACGGTCATCGGGAAGTAGGTGCCGCCCTTCACCGTGGCGTCGTTGGCCACGATGACGCACTCCACCCCCTCGACCAGGCCGATGCCGGTCACGATCCCGGCTCCGGGGGCCTCGTCGTCGTAGAGCCCACCCGCCGCCAGGGCGGAGAGCTCCAGGAAGGCGCTCCCCGGATCGATCAGCCGCTCGACCCGCTCGCGGACCGGCAGCTTGCCGCGCTCGCGGTGCCGGTCGATCGATCGATCGTCACCCGCCGCACCGCGTCCGGCGACGAGGCGTGTGCGCGCGCGGAGGTCGTCGACCAGGGCACCCATCGCCGCGGCATTCGCGAGCGCGGCCGGTGCGGCGGGGTCGAGGCGGGAGCGCAGGAGGGCCATCTGCGGCGATTATCGCCGCCGGCGGGTCACCGAACCGATGGTCTCCGCCTAGGCGAGCGTGACGAGCGGTACGAGCTGCGCGATGTGCGCGGTGTTGACGATCACCACGCTGACGACGTGCTCGAACGGCGGCTCCCCGTTGTGCAGCAGGTACGCATCGGTCAGTGGCAGGAAGCGCGGACCGCGGTTGAGCAGGTGATCGCTCACCTCGCCGGTCGTCGGCAGGTGCAGGTTGCCGGTGACGCTGAACGGGCCGGCGGAGATCGCCACGCGCCGCAACTTGCGATGCAGGCGCAGTTGACGTGCAGCGCGCCACTCAGGGGGCATGGCCAGGATCAGCCGCTCGGTCGGCAGCGACTGCCATTCGCCGGGGTCATCGGTATGTGTGCTCGGTTCGTGAGGCGAGGTTGGTGCCGCCGGCGCCTCGATGGGGCCGGGGCTCGGCCGCCAGATGCGCAGCACGTCGTCGTCGTTGAGCAGGTCCGTCACGCGCCGGCCGTTGGCTGCGATCCAACCCAGAATCCGGGAATCGGCGGTGTACATCTCGATCGGTGCCAGCTCAAGGCCGGTTGCGGCGACCGCCGCTGATCCGACGGTGGCCGATGCGCCGCTTCGACGCCAGTTCCAGAAGGTCACAGATGCCTCCGCGTGACGGTCGCGCGGGCAGCAGCGCGACTCGGAAGCCATGGTGGGCTTCCTTGCCGGGCCGCGGAAGGGGCACGAGAGTACTACCGGGGCCTGTTGCCGCTGGTCACCGCATTAGACCGGCTCCCCGAACAATCTGGCGCTCCATGCGTTACAACCAGCGCATGAACCGATACGCGCGCATCCTCATCGCGGTGCTGGCTCTGCTGCTTGTCGTTGCGGGCAGCGCGCTTGCCACGAAGGGCGGCAAGTCCGCCGAGCACCGCTCGCCGATGGCCGCGTCTCACCAGCCGGAATTCAACGACGCCGAGAGGACCGACACCGACACGGAATCCGCCGATGGGACTCCGTCCGACGAGCTCCTCGGCCGCCTGGTCGATCGGCTGGCCGATGCCGGTATCGACACCGACGCCGAGACGCTCGCCGTGCTGGCGGCCGACCATGGTGTGGGCGGCGCCGTCCGCCTCGTGACATGGGCCGATGCATCCGGGATGGGCGCCTCCGAGCTGGCGGACATGTTCGACTCCGGCATGGGCTGGGGCGCGATTGCCCACCAGCTGATGGAGGACGATCCGTCGCTCGACCTCTCACCCGGCATCGGATGGGTGATCGGCAAGGGCCACGCCAACGGTCACGGTCAGGCAACAGCCGAGGCGCATCGGCCCTAG
>JBBEBK010000021.1:0-7118 GCA_040882375.1 Chloroflexota bacterium | reverse complement strand
GGACGCCACCCTTTCAAGGTGGAGATCACCGGTTCGAATCCGGTTGGGGGCACCAACTCCGGCCGCGCCGAAGGGGTGGGCACCCGTCAGGCAGCGCCGCTCCGCTTACGCCTTTGGTGCCGGCGATTGACCGATGATCCGCCCTTTCATTCGCGCCTTGTAGTCTTCCTGCTCCGCGCGGGTGAGCCCCGGTGGAAGGCCCGCGGCAGATCCGACGCGGTGAGGGTCGGCGTGCCCTTTCGGCTTATCGCAACCGACAATGGCGAAGTCGCTTCCCCAACCGCAATGGGTCAGGATGTTCAACCGCTTCAGGCCCACGACGTTGAACCCCCATTCGGCCAAGCCAGCCGCTCTTCGCGGCCCGTCCACCGTGCGAGCCGTCGCTACCCACGTCAAGTGCCGAACGTCATGCACCCACCAGCGGATCGGTTCCCCGAGGACCTTGGCTGACGCTCCCGGCTACTCAGGGCTTGGAGCAGGCAGTTGAGGACATGCGCGGTTCGCTTCTAGCCAGCTAGCGGGGCCGGCATCCGGCAGGTCGTCGTACGGCGTCCACGGCGCGTCCATTGTCAATCCCGCGGCGTTCAACGTGGTGTTCTGCCAGCTCCAGACGAACGTATCCTCGTCGGGCGGCTGGCTGATCTCGTAGCCGAGGCCCATCAGGCACTCTCGGGCGGTGAGCAGATACTGATATCTCGCTCTGATCTCCGCGTCGCTGAGCGGCCTGGGCGTCGGTGGCGTGCCGATCTGCTGCTCGCACGCCAGCTGGTCGGCGACGAGCGCCGCTCGCTGGTCAGGCGGCGCCGCGCTGACGTACATGCTGTCGCCCGACGGGTCGGCGACCGCGTCCCAGCCCGCCTCGCGCAGGCACGCGGCGAGTTGCGGCAGGTACTCGTTCTCGGCGCCGGTGTAGAGCCGCGGCGTCGGAGTGGCGTCGGATTGGGCGCTGGCGGGCGGTCCGCCAGCCGGCGGCCAGCCATTCCACAGCGCATCGGTCGCGGCAGCCGCCACGACCACGATGGCGATAGCGGCGGTGGCCGCTGCGACGAGCTGCCAGGGCGAGCCGCGACGAGGGGCCGTGGCAACGGCTGCCTCCACGACCAGGCTGGCGGCGAAGGTGGCCAGCGGCGCGTCGGCGAAAGCCTGCAGGCGAGCTGCCAATCGGGGATCGTCGTGTGGGTCGTACCGGCTAGTCATCGTGTTCCATCTCCTTGTGCATACGGTCCCGCAGCCGCTTCAGCCGGCTGCGCACACCTTCTGCGCTGATGCCCAGCTGGCTCCCGATCTCTTCGGAGGTCATTCCGAGCACATAGCATTGGGCCAGCAGCTCGCGTTCCCCCGGCGCAAGGGAGGCCAGGGCTTCGCGCAGCGCGATGTCGGTGTCCCCGCGGACCGCGGCCGGCAGCTCGGCGGCCAGGTCGAGACTCTGGCTGGTGTGCTTGCGGTTTCGGCGCAGCAGTTGCTTGGACTCGTTGGCAGCCACCCGCAGCAACCACGACCGCAGGCTGCGTGGCTCACGGACGGTGTGCAGCCGGCGCCACGCCTGCTGCCAGGTGTTCTGGGCAGCGTCCTCGGCCAGCATGCGGTCGGTGGTGATCACCATGCATAGGCGCAGCACATCGTGCCCGTGGCGAGCGACCAGATCGGCGAACGCCTCGGCGTCTCCGTCGGCGGCGCGGACCACAAGCTGATCGACCGATGCGACCATGGCGTCATCCACGTCCTTCCAGATGCCGTGCAGCCGCCTTGCGTTTCACCTGCGCTGGTGTGCCTTCTGATCTGCACCTATGAAACGCACCTGGTCCGATCGGTCTTGACGGAGACGCAACCTAGGTGATGATTGGCGCCTCTGTGGGTTGCCAGCTCCAGTGAGGTGGATGCCGTGAGAGCGATGGCGGTGGTCATCTTGGCTCTCGTCTTCGATTGTCCGAGATGGTTCTGGCCCGGCGTGGCGCACGGCTCCAGCGCCGAGGCTGGCGGTCCACCCTGTGCTACCCGGCCCAGGGCACGGTGGCCCCTTCGTCGACGACCGATACCGTGCCGTTGCTGTCCGCGGCTACGCGGACCCACAGGTCCGGGCCATCGCCCGCGGTACGAAAGATGACCACGCCATCGGTGCCGGTCAGCATGTCTACCGGGCACAACGACCCCGGCAGGCAAGTGCCGTAGGCGAACTCGGTGCCGACGATGGGCAGATGATCGTCGGGCAAGGCAGCCAGCGCGGCGGCAACCGCCATGTTGCAGGTCAGCGTGGTGGACGGTTGCCCGGGCGAATCGGCGCAGCCGATGACCGGCGGCGTGGCAGTGGGCAGCGGTGCGGTGCAGGCCGCCGCACCAAGCGTTAGCAGCGCGACCGCGATGACCCTGGCCGGTCGGCCCATGCTATCCGCCACGGATTTCGATCTCACAGCTGCGGGCACTGAACACGACATCGATCCTCACTTCGGTCTGGCCATCCGCCACGGTCAAGTAGCTGCTGCACCGCGCATCCAGACCGCCGACGGCCTGCTTGCCATTGAGGAACGCGTCCGACATCCAGTACGAGGTTATCACCACCTCGTACTGGCCGGCTGCCATCGGCTCCCAGGTACCGCCGGGGATGACGAGCCGCCCGGCTCGGCCCGACACGAACTCCACCGGTGCCGGAAAGCCATGCGGCCATCTCATCTGGGCCCAGTAGGCGCACCCTCCGATCGACCCGCAACTGGACTCCACGGTGCCCTCAACGATGAGGGTCGCCGCGGTCCCAGGGGTCGCTGCGGAACGGCTCGCGGGGAGAGGGGCTGGGGAGGGCGTCGGACCGCATGCCAGCAAGGCGAGCGCAAGCAGGCTGACGACGAAGGACCTCGTGACCGAACCCACCGAGTATCTCCCCTGTCCAGTCCTCAGACGCAGGCAGCATCCGTCGTTGGTCGGCCGCCCGTCAAGGCTGCGCTCCAGACCCGATCAGACGTGGTTGATCTCGACCCGGTCTCCGCAGTCGGGGCACCACAGCAGCAGGAGCTTCGGGTCGTCGGGCACCGGGCGCCATGAGTAGACCATCTCCTCGGTGACCCGCTCGCCGCAATGCGGGCACTCGGCTCCCATCTCCAGCCACTGGTCGCGCGGCACGTTCTGCCGGCCCACGGACCTACGCCTCCTCGTCGCCGGGGAGCGGCGCCGGTGGCTTCCAGCCCGGCTTGCCGACCGGATTGGTGGGCGATGGGGCATCCGCACTCGGCGTGCCGTCGGCCGCAGCGATGGCCGCGCGTGTGGCCTCGGAGCGCTGGGTCGGCGCCAGCATCGGGTAGGCGCGTGCCTTGTAGCCGGGCCACAGCCCGATCTCGCCATCGCGGATCATGACCTGCACCGTGCGGTAGGTGCCGGTCACGTCCCCGGTCGATCGGTCGAGCACCTGGTAGTCCCGCCCGGTGACCGCGCGCAGCGCCGGCGGCAGGGTCTCGACCAGGCTCTCCGGATCGGGGCTCGCGGCGAAGGCCATCTCGAGCGCGGCCACCACGTGCTCGTCGAGGAGCTGACGTGGCAGCGGACGGCTGATGTAGGCCATCGCGGGGGCGCGGCTGGGGCCGCGGAAGGTGCGAATCAGCGACTTGATCATCGGGCCGAGATTGTAGCGTCCCCCAGGTGCCGGAACCCGCCGAAGGGTCACGCGGCCTCCCGTTGGTATACTCACTCACCCGTGAGGCATCCACGCAGTCGCGCCGCATGAGACCCGCCCCGTCGGCGAGCGCGACCCTACCGGCCGAACGAACAGGGCACCGTAGCGAACCTGCTCAAGGAGAGATCCAATCACCGTGCGCGTGAGAAAGGCCGTCATTCCGGCGGCCGGATTCGGCACTCGCTTCCTGCCCGCCACCAAGGCGGTCCCCAAGGAGATGCTGCCGCTGGTCGACCGACCGATCATCCAGTACGCGGTCGAGGAGGCGGTGGCCTCGGGGATCGAGCAGATCATCATCGTCATCGCGTCGGGGCGGAGCGCCATAGAGGAGCACTTCGATTCGCACCCCGCCCTCGAGCGCTGGCTGGAGGACCATGGGCAGATCGAGCTGCTGCGGGCCGTGCGCCGCATCACCGAAGTCGGAACGATCGCCTTCGTCCACCAGAAGGAGCAGCTCGGCCTGGGACATGCCGTGCTGATGGCCAAGGAGCTGGTCGGTGACGAGCCGTTCGCGGTGATGCTTCCCGACGATGTGATGCTCAACCCTGGGGGCACCCCGGTGACCGGTCAGCTGATCGAGCAGCATCGGGCGCACCGCGGCTCGGTGATCGCGCTGCATCGGGTTCCGCGGGATGAGACGAGCCGCTACGGCATCGTCGCGCCGGTGCGCGAGGAGCATCGGCTGGTGGAGATCGGGGACCTGGTCGAGAAGCCCCCGGTCGATGAGGCGCCCTCGGACCTGGCCGTGCTCGGACGCTACATCCTCTCGCCGAAGATCTTCGACAAGCTCGAGACGACCCAGCGCGGAGCCGGCGGCGAGATCCAGCTGACCGACGCCCTGCGCGCGCTCACCCGTGAGCAGCCGGTCTTCGGCTACCGATTCGAGGGGGTCCGCCACGACGCCGGGACCCGCCTCGGCTGGCTGAAGGCCAACGTCGCGCTCAGTCTTGAATCGGACGAGGCCGATGAGTTCCGCGCCTACGTCCGCAGCCTCGACCTGCGAGACTGACCCGCGGTGGAGATGATCGGGCGAATGGTCGGCGGGCGCTACCGGCTCATCGCGCCGCTCGGCGAGGGCGGGATGGCCACCATCTGGCGCGCCGTCGACGAGCAGCTCGACCGGGAGGTGGCGGTCAAGCTACTCCGCCCCCAGTTCGGCAACGATGCCGGCTTCGCGGCGCGCTTCAAGCAGGAGGCGCGCTCGGCCGGGTCCCTCTCGCACCCCAACATCGTGCCGGTCTACGACTACGGGACCGATGCCGAGAGCGGAGGCCAGTTCATCGTCATGCAGCTGATCGACGGGCAGGACCTGTCGACCGTCCTGGCCGAACGTGGCCCGCTCTCCACAGACGATGCGCTGCGCATCGCGATCGGTGTGGCCTCCGCCCTCGAGGCGGCCCACCGTCGCGGGATCATCCACCGCGACGTCAAGCCGGGGAACATCCTGATCGACCAGGACGTGAAGGTGACCGACTTCGGCATCGCACGGGCCGTCAGCGAGACCTCCATGACGGTCACCGGCACGACGCTCGGATCGGTCCATTACTTCAGCCCTGAGCAGGCCCGGGGCGACGACGTGACCGGCCGCAGCGACGTCTACTCGCTCGGCATCGTCCTGTACGAGATGCTGACCGGGCGCCGTCCGTTCGAGGGCGACTCTGCGGCGGGCGTGGCACTCAAGCGGCTCAACGAGGACCCGCTGCCGCCGGAAGCGCACCTGCCCATTCCGGAGGGCCTTTCAGCGATCGTGATGCGCGCCCTGGCGCGCGACCCCGAAGAGCGCTTCCCCGACGCGGGGGCCTTCGCCGAGGCGATGCGCGTCTGGCAGCGCGATCCGCACGCGGCAGCACCGGGCGCCGGCCCGGCCAGCGTCGGAGCCGCGGGCGTCGCCGCGGCGATCGGCTCACCGGCACCGCAGGCCGCGCCGCTTCCCGCCTCCGCCGAGCCGACCGTGTACGTGCCTCCCCGGGTGACCCTCCCTTCCGACCATGCTGCGCTGGGTGGACTCGGCAGCTCGCCGACTCCCGGCACTCGAAGCGGGTTGCGCGACAACCGCCGGGCAGGCCCCCCGCCGCGCCGACCGGCCGCGCCGCCGGAGGGTCAGCCGTGGTGGATCTGGCTGCTGGCGGTTCTGGCCGTCGTACTGCTGGGCGCCATCGGCTTCCTGGGAGCGCAGGTCCTCGGGGCGCTCGGCCCTGGCCAGACGCCGATCCCCTCCGCATCGGCGGTGACCGTCCCGAACTGGGTCGGCGACCCGATCGCCGGTGTTCGCGAGGAGGCGGGCCGCCTTGACCTGAAGCTCGTCGTGGTGCGCGAGCCCAACGACGAGGTCGAGGTCGACCGGGTGATCTCCACCGATCCCGCCAGCGGTGAGACGGTGGCCAAGGGCGACACCATCACCGTGGTGGTCAGCAACGGGGCGGAGGAGGTCAACGTCCCGGTGCTCATCGGTCAGACCCGCGCGGAGGCCGCGGCCACGCTGGTCGCCGCGGGGCTGGTGCTGGGTGCGGTGAGCGAGGAGCCGTCCGACCGGCCGGTGGGCACGGTGATCAGCACCGTCCCGGGGGTGGGCGTGACGGTCGGCAAGGGGAGCCAGGTGGACCTGGTCCTCTCGCTGGGACCGACGCCGTCACCGAGCCCGTCGCCGACACCGATCCCCACCCCGATCCCCACCCCGATCACCACTCCGGTCCCCACACCGGTACCGGATACACCGAGTCCATCGCCATTGGACTCTAGCTAAGCGCTGACGGGAGAGGTCGCTACTTCTCAGCTGCGGAGGCTTACAGGAGGCAGGTGCGCTCGCCGGCATCCCGCGGCGGCATATTTCTCACGGGCTGCGAGGAAGGCGCTCGGAACGCTCCACAACCGCCCCTTCGTCGGCGCTCGTCTCCGGGGGTGAGAAGTACGGGCCCCACCACGTGGCCAGCGGGCGAGTCGGTTCCGCCCATCGCGCCGCCCGAGTGCTACGATCGGAGTCCGAGATTCACAGTCCGACCTGGAGGTCAATGGCACAGAGATGACAGCCGCGATGACGGTCGACGATTCGACCTTCGAGGCAGAGGTCCTCAACTCCGAAAAGCCGGTGCTCGTCGATTTCTGGGCACCGTGGTGCGGGCCATGCAGGCTCGTCTCCCCGGTCGTGGAGGCGTTCGGCGAGGCCCACGGCGACAAGGTCGCCACGGCCAAGGTGAACACCGATGAGAACCAGCAGCTGGCGATGCGCTACAGCATCTTCTCCATCCCCACCCTGATCGTCTTCAAGGACGGCCGCGAGGCTGCCCGCCTGGTCGGCTATATGCCCCAGGCCGCGATGGAGGATCGACTCCGCGAGTTCCTGGCATAGGAAGACACCGAGACCGATACGACCGCCGCCCATCCGGGCAGCGGTCGTCTGATTTCCGGGGCCGCCCAGCGGCTACACTCTCGGACCACGAGGGAGGGCTGCCCCGGCCGTGAT
>JBBEBK010000020.1:0-7155 GCA_040882375.1 Chloroflexota bacterium | reverse complement strand
GCGTATGCGATCCCGGTGAGCAGCACGAAGAGCATGACCGGCCACATGCTGGGCGCCGCCGGCGGCGCCGAGGCGATCGCCTGCGTCCTGGCGATCGAGAACGGGATCCTGCCGCCGACCATCAACTACGAATTCCCCGACCCCGAGTGCGATCTCGACTACGTGCCCAACGAGGCCCGCAGCGTGCCGATCAGCTCGGCGATGACCAACTCGTTCGGTTTCGGCGGCCATAACGCCACGCTCATCTTCCGGCGGTACGACGGCTGATGGTCGCCACCAACGAACAGGTTCTGGCGGCGATCGACCTGCTGGCCCCCGCCTTCGAGGCGAGCGGGCTCGACGAGCTGGAGGTCGAGGCCGGTGAGCTCGTGGTGCGCCTCGTCCGGCCGCGTGCCGCGACGCCGGGCGCTCCGGCCGCCTCGCCGATGGGCGCCTCCTCGACAGCGGGTGTCGCGGCCGCCACGCCGTACGGAGAGCCGGCGGCCGGGATGCGCTTTGTGACTGCCCCGCTCACCGGCGTCTGGTACGCATCGCCGTCCCCGGGGGCGCGGCCGTACGTGCAGGAGGGGGACGAGATCGGGGTCGGAGCGGTGATCGGCCTGATCGAGGCGATGAAGTTGTTCAACGAGATCAAATCGGACGCCGCGGGCCGGGTGACCCGCATCCTGGTGGAGCGGGGTGCGCTGGTGAAGCGTCAGCAGCCGCTGCTTGAGATCGACCCGAGCTGACGTGGAGAAACGGAAGGAGATGGCATGGCGCCGAACGCGCTGATCACCGGGTGGGGGATGTACGCCCCGTCGCGGATCATGACCAACGAGGACCTCACCAAGCTGGTCGACACCAGTGACGAGTGGATCGTGAGCCGCACCGGGATCCGCGAGCGGCGCATCGCCGCGGACGACGAGACGACCACCAGCCTGAGCGTGCGCTGCGCCACCGATGCCCTGGCGGTCGCCGGCCTGGATCCAATGGAACTCGACCTGGTCATAGTCGCCACCTGTTCGCCCGACTACCCGCTGCCCGCCACCAGCGTGACGGTGGCCACCGCCCTGGGCGCCACTCGCGCGGCCGGCTTCGACCTGCAGGCGGCGTGCTCGGGGTTCCTGTACGGGATCGCCACCGGCAGCAGCTTCATCAGCTCGGGGATGTACCGCAACGTGCTGGTCATCGGCGTGGAGGTGCTCAGCCGCTTCATCAACTGGAGCGACCGAAACACCTGCGTCCTGTTCGGCGACGGGGCTGGGGCCGTGGTGCTGCAGGCGTCCGACCAGCCTGGTGGCCTGCTCGGGTTCAACCTGTTCAGCGACGGGACCGGATACGAGGGAATCATCGTGCCGGCCGGGGGATCGGTCTGTCCTGCCTCTCCGCAGACGAGCGCCGATGCCAAGCACTTCATCCAGATGGCCGGCCGCGAGGTCTACAAGTACGCCACTCGCCAGATGGCCGATTCCGCGGTGGAAGCGCTGCGCAACGCGGGGCTGAGCGTGGACGATGTCGACCAGTTCGTCTTCCACCAGGCGAACCTGCGGATCATCGAGAACGTCCAGAAGCAGCTGAAGATTCCCGCGGAGAAGCTCTTCGTCAATATCGAGAAGTACGGCAATACCAGTGCCGCGTCGGTGCCGATGGCGCTCGTCGAGGCGGTCGCCGCCGGGCGGATCAAGCCCGGCGACAAGGTCCTGATGGTCGCCTTCGGTGCCGGCTATACCGCCGGAGCCGCCGTGGTCGAATGGACCGCCGATCCGAACCGATCCTTCCTGGCACCCGGCGAGCAGACGCGCCTCGGACAGCCGCAGCGGTCGGCCGTCGAGCCGGCGCTGGTCCGATGACCGGCGGAGGCATGTTCGACCTGACCGGCAAGGTCGCCCTGGTCACCGGTGGCAGCCGGGGCCTCGGGCGCGCGATCTCGCTCGCCTTCGCCCGGCAGGGCGCTGACGTGGCGGTCAACTACCGCGGCAACGCCGCGGCGGCAGACGAGGTGGTGACCGAGATCCACGGCATGGGCCGCGGTGCGATCGCCATCCAGGGCGACACCAGCGCCGGGCGCGAGGCGTGCGAGGGGATCGTGAAGGCCGCGATCGACCAGTTCGGCAAGGTCGACATCCTCGTCAACAACGCCGGCATCACGCGCGACAACCTCCTCATGCGGATGGATGCCGAGGAGTGGGAGTCGGTGATCGACACCAACCTGGGCGGCCCGTTCTGGATGACCCGCGCCATCGCTCGGCCGATGCTCAAGGCCCGATCGGGCCGGATCATCAACATGAGCAGCGTAGCGGGACGGATGGGCAATGTCGGCCAGGCCAACTACGCCAGCGCCAAGGCGGGGCTGATCGGCCTCACCAAGTCGGTCGCCCGCGAGCTCGCCAGCCGGGGGATCACCTGCAACGCCATCGCCCCGGGACTGATCGAGACCGAGCTGACGGCAGATCTCAACCAGGCGGCCCGCGACTTCGTGATCACCAGCACGCCGCTCGGCTACATCGGCTCTGTGGACGATGTCGCTGCCGTCGCGGTCTATTTCGCCTCCGACGAGGCGCGGTACGTCACCGGCCAGGTGCTCGGCGTCGACGGCGGCATGATGATGGGGTCCTAGCCACCCCTCGCTAGACTGAGCACTCAACCAAAAGCCGATCGGTACCGGAGGAACCCCATGTTGACCCTGCGTTCCATCCTGCGCCCCACGCGGCGCGTCCACGCCCACTGCGACGTTCCGTGCGGGGTCTACGACCCCGAGCAGGCGCGCATCGAGGCTGAATCGTGCTATCGGATCATCGAGAAGTACCACGCCAGCACCGATGAGCACTTCCGGCAACGCTGCGTCGTCGTCAAAGAGGCGCGCGCCGAGGAGACGAAGCACCACATCGACGTGATGTGGCACGACTACTTCAAGCCAGAGCACATCGAGCAGTATCCCGACCTCCACGATGTCTGCTGGAATGCCTCCAAGGCTGCATCCAAGGTGAAGCAGAGCACCGATCTCGAGGCAGCCAAGGAGCTGTTGGGCCTGATCGACCGCATCGACGAGATGTGGAAGGGGACCGGCGGACTGGCAAAGACGCGACTCGCCGGACGCCCGTCCTGACTCGCTTCGGTTCCTCGCGATGAGCCGCCGGCGGCCGATGGTGGCGCTCCTGGGGGCCGCCGCTGGGATCGGGGCTGGCTTGGCCGCGAGCCGCTGGCTCGACGTGGTCGAGGTGCACGGCAGCTCTATGGCCCCGTCGCTCCTACCCGGGGATCGACTGGTCGTCGAGTGCCGCTCGTTCAGCTTGCGCGCACCGCGGGCGGGGGAAGTTGTCCTGGCCCGCGACCCGCGCGAGCCCGGCCGCGAGTTGATCAAGCGGGTCTTTGCGGTCAGCGATGCCGGCGATGCGGCCGACTTGCGTGGTGACGCGCCCGACGAGAGCACCGACTCGAGGGAGTTCGGGGCGGTGCCGCTGTCTGCTATCCGCTGGCGGGCTGCGCTCCGCTACTGGCCGCCGCAGCGCGCCGGCCTCCTCTAGATCGTCATGTCTCCGCCGTCAGGCAGGAGCACAAACGTGGCGCCGTGACTGCAGGTGTGTGGGTGGTCTGTGGATAACCGGTGGCCGCCGCGTCCCTATTTGTGGATAACCGTCTGGACCGCGGACCCACCGAGGGCCTACGGTAGATGTGGCGGGCGCCGGAGAAATCGCTCGACCGATCACCGGAGGTGACACTGGAGCGGGCACCCGAGTTGGCACTCGGTCCTGGCCAACAAGCGTGTCGGTATGTCGGGTTGGCCGGCGAGCCGATACAACATCCGACCTGTGGCGGTAACGTCCCAGGCACGGAACTGGACGCGGGACCATCCACGGGACTCGTCACCGGATCATCCACCGGAATCGACGCGGGAATTACTCCGGCCCTCGCCGTTTCCATGCCTCCGGCATGGGACAGCCAGCGGGTCGCCGCCCCGGCCGCAAGCGGGTAGCCGCGACGCTCGCGCACACCCTGGCGGCGGGTCCTGACGCGGACCTCTACCTCAGGCGGCGCCGCACAGGACGGCCACGGCGCTCACGCACGCATCACGCTCGGCCGGCAGCAGTTCGACCGGCTCCCCCGCCTCTGCGCTGATCAGCCACTCGGACCCCGCCGCGGGTCGAACGGCGATACGCGCGGCGGGCGCCCGTTCTCGCAGGAAGGTCACGATCGGGCCCAGTCCGGCGTCCCCGTACTCCTCACGGATCGCCCCGATGTCGACCACCACGAGATCGGGCTGCCGCAGGACCGTCGCCTGGTGCAGGCGCGCCGCGTCGTTGTAGAAGAAGGCCAGGGCGCCGCTCAGCGTGCCGTCGAGGTCTGCCGCCAGCTCCCGGTCGCGGGTCAGGCAGTAGACGAGCAGCTCCGGCGGTTGGGCATCCACGAGCAGGAGCGTAGCACCGGCTCGTGGAATATCGGGCGGTACAATGGCTCGCCCATGAGCAGCACACCCGTTCGCCGCGCCGCCGCTCGCCTCGCACCCGGCCATCCCGCGCTCGGGAACCTGCTCGGGCGCGTCTGGGCGGTCGACCAGGTGGGGGTCGAGGATCGCGCCGCCTCCCTTGCGAAGCGGAGCATCAAGCGCGAGTCGAAGCTGTGGGCGCTCGACCTGGCGATCCGGATGATCGATCTCACCACGCTCGAGGGGAAGGACACGCCGGGCAAGATCCGGGCGCTCGCCGGCAAGGCGCGCCGCCCCGACCCGACCGATCGGTCGATCCCCAGCGTCGCCGCGCTGTGCGTCTACCCGAACCGGATCGCCACCGCGAAGGCGGCCCTGGCCGGGTCCGGCGTGAAGGTCGCGGCCGTGGCCACCTACTTCCCGTCGGGGCAGGCACCCCTATCGGTCAAGCTGGCGGATGTTCGTGAGGCGGTTGCCCTGGGAGCCGATGAGATCGACATGGTGATCGACCGCGGGGCGTACCTGTCCGGCGACTACGCGAAGGTCTTCGAGGAGATCGTGGCGGTCAAGGAGGCCTGCGGAGAGGCGCATCTCAAGGTGATCCTGGAGACCGGCGAGCTCGAGACATACGACAACGTGCGCCGCGCATCGGTCCTGGCCATGGCGGCGGGCGCCGATTTCATCAAGACGAGCACGGGCAAGGTGCAGCCGGCGGCAACGCTGCCGGTGACGCTGGTCATGCTCGAGGCGATCCGCGACTTCTACGCGCAGACCGGGCGGGCGGTGGGGATGAAGCCGGCCGGTGGGATTCGCACGGCCAAGGAGGCGATCGCCTACCTGACTGTCCTCTACGAGACGCTGGGGCCCGACTGGATGACCCCTGACCGATTCCGGTTCGGCGCCTCGACGCTCCTCAACGACATCCTCATGCAGATCCGCAAGGAGCGCACCGGCCGCTACTCCGGCGGCGACTACTTCACCCTCGACTAGGCCGATGGTCGAGGTCGCGCCGGGCACCATCGTCGTCTACTCCGACCTCGGATGTCCGTGGGCGCACGTCGCAGTGTGGCGCCTGCACGACGCCCGGCGACGCCTGGGCCTGAAGGAGCGGGTCGCGTTCGACCACAGGATCTTCCCCCTCGAGCTTTTCAACTCGCAGCCGACCCCGCGCGACGAACTGGAGGTCGAACTGGATGCCTGCTCGGCGCTGGCGCCGCGTGCCGGATGGCAGCCGTGGAACGCGCCAGCCTGGGCCTGGCCGGCCACCCTGCTGCCGCCGATGGAGGCGGTCCAGGCTGCCAAGGAGCAGGGGCTGGCCGCGTCCGAGCAGCTCGATCGCGGGCTGCGCCGCGCCTTCTGGGGCGAGAGCCGCTGCATCAGCCTGCGGCACGTGATCCTCGAGGTCGCCGCGGAGTGCGACGGCATCGATCTCGAGGCACTGGCCGATGCGTTCGACACAGGTCGGGCCCGGCACCTGGTCTTCGAGCAGTACGAGGTCGCCCGCAGCGACGCGGTCGACGGGTCGCCGCACCTCTTCCTGGCAGATGGCACCAACGTCCAGAACCCCGGCATCGAGGTAACCTGGGAAGAGGGGAGCGACGGCTTCTGGCGCCCGACCATCGTGCGCGACGACCCGACCGCCTATGACGCCCTGCTGCGGGTCGCGGCTGCGGCCGGCTGAACGGCTCACGTTCGCATGCCCCGCGGCGTTTCACCTCGTGTGCATCTGCCGCCGTTCCAGTCGCTGGTCGACGACCACGCCACGGAGCTGCATCGGTTTCTGGTGGCCTCGGTGGGGCCGACCGATGCGGAGGACTGCCTGCAGGAGACGTTCATCTCGGCCCTTCGAGCCTACCCGCGACTCCGCCATGCGGATCACCTGCGAGCCTGGCTGTTCACGATCGCCCAGCGCAAGGCGACCGATCTCATCCGGCGGCGTGCCCGGCACCTCGCCGGCAACCTCGACGACGCGGACCCCGCCCAGCTGGCGTCAGCCGCGCCCGGCGTTCCGGACGACGGCCTCTGGCGATCGGTGCGGAGGCTGCCGCCCAAGCAGCGCGCGGCGGTGGTGCATCGGTTTGTCTTTGATCTGGCCTACGCGCAGATCGCCGAGCGGATGGGCGTCAGCGAGGAGGCGGCCAGACAGAACGTCAGCGCCGGCCTTCGACGGCTGCGCATGGAGGTGACCTCGTGACCGATATCGAGCGCGACCTGCGCGCGACCGCTCCCCCGAACCTCGAGGCGTCCGGATTCGCCGAGGCGCTGGCGCGCCGCGCGGCCGATGCCGGGCTGCTGGACGTCGCCTACGCCACCGCCGATTCGCCGATGGGCGAGCTGACCGTCTTCGTTACTCCGCGCGGCCTCGTCCGCCTCGCCTACCCCGGAGAGCGCGAGGACGAGTTGCTGGCCGAGCTGGCTGCCCGCGTGTCGCCGCGCATCCTGCGGGCGCCGGGTCCCACCGACGAGGTGCGCCGCGAGCTCGACGACTACTTCGCCGGGCGTCGCCTGGCGTTCAACCTGCCGATCGACTGGTCGCTGGTGCGCGGCTTCGCCCGGGGGGTGTTGCGCGCAACTGCCCGTGTCCCATTCGGCGCGGTCACCACCTACGGCCAGGTTGCCGCCCAGGCCGGATCACCGCGCGGTGCGCGAGCTGCCGGCAATGCCCTCGGCTCGAATCCGATCCCGATCATCGTGCCCTGCCACCGCGTGCTCCACGCCGACGGCGGGCTGGGAGGCTACACCGGCGGCCTCGA
>JBBEBK010000019.1:0-7157 GCA_040882375.1 Chloroflexota bacterium | reverse complement strand
TCATTGGCGAGAGCGCTACGGCGAAGAATTCGCGGCGCTTCTCCAGGACCAGCCACGACCACACCGCCACTGGCTCAACGTCGTGCGCTGCCTGATCCTTACCCACGTCGATGGCCGAACCCCACCGGCAACCAATCCGACCACAGGTCGCGGGAAGGGCGTGCTGGTCGCGCTTGCCCTCCTCGGCTTGGCGACCCTCGCATTCGCCGCCGTGTTCGTCGTTGATGCCTCGTACACGGCGCTCACCAGAGTCCCAGAACTTGCCGAGGCGATGGTCCTGATCCTACCTTTGGCGCTCGTCGTTGCGGTGGTCCGGGCCTTTCGGCGCGACGCCGACCAGCCACTGCGGGCCGCGCTGCCCTCCGTCGCTGCCGAAACGTTTCTGCTGGCTGTTTCCGGCGTGATCCTGGTGGCGATGCTTCGGCCACAGCTTGGCTTCTTCGAGCAGTTGCCCTTCGGGCAGTCGGCCTGGATCGAGTTGCGCCCCTTCCACGACCTGCTGGTTGCCCCGACCGACGCCGGCCGTTCGGAAGCCTTGGCCATCATCGCGGGCAACCTCGTCCTTTTCACACTGTTCGGTTTCGCGCTGGCCCTGCGCCGCGGGCGCCCCGGATTCGCCTTGGTCGCCGCGATCATCGTCGGCGCGGCAATCGCCCTCGAAGTCGGTCAGGCAGCGCTTGGCACCGGGCGACCGAGCGACGTCACCGCCGTCCTCGTTCGAATCGTCGGCGGTTCACTTGGCTACGTCGTCTGGCGGCTGCCGCAGAAGGTCCCGCGGGCCCCGGGGACGGCCAGCACGTAGCGCGCCGTACTGCGGAACCTCGCCGAGTGGGCGGGGCCCAGGCGACCGGGTAGTGGCTCAGTTTGACCTTGACGGTTGACCGGCCGCCGTAGGCTGGGGCGATGGCGAAGAATGCGGATGCCGGAACGCTGGTAAGGGGACGACACCCGCGAGGGCAGCAGGGATCGCCGCCTACCCGGGGTTTCTCACCCAGCTCGCGGAACTGCTGGACTGAGACTCCGTGAGCGAGGCCCGGCTGATTCTCACCTGCGGATTGCCCGGGGCGGGTAAGACCATACTCGCAAGCCAGCTCGCCGCGGACCGGAGCGCCGTGCGCCTCACGAAGGATGAATGGCTGTGGGCCCTCGGCTCCACTCCCTGGGACGAGCCGACCAGGCAGAAGGTCGAACACGAACTCTGGCGCCTCGCCCAAGAACTCCTTCGCCTCGGCCTGAGCGTCGTCCTCGATTTTGGGCTCTGGGCGCGGAACCAACGCGACGAGATGCGATCCGTAGCGCGTGGCCTTGGTGTCGGCGTCGAGCTGCAATACCTCGACGTGCCTACCGACGAACTCTGGCGGCGCATCGAGGCCCGGAACTCGGAGCCACCCTGGGACAGGTCCCCGATCCGCCGCGCCGACCTCGACGGGTGGCTACGCGTGTTCCAGGCGCCCGACGCTGCCGAGCTGGCCTTGTTCGACTCCCCGCCAGATTCAAACTGAGCCACTACCGGCGACCGACTTGCGTTGACCCCAGAACCGTTCGAGCGCAGGCTGCTGCCATGGGCGATCTCATCGACCTGCCAAGCCCACGGAGTCGATGGTTTGCGGATTCGCGGGGGAGGTCCCTGAAAGCGACCTGGCATGCCCAGGCCGAGCTGATCGTCCTGAGCCTGTGGGAGAGCGATCGTTGCGTGGGCACCTTCCAGCTTCCGGTGGCTGACGCTCCCCAGCTCATGGTCCTCCTGGCGGAAGCGGTCAAGGCCTGGGCCGCCCAACCCCAGCAAGGTGACCTCCAGATCGACGCCGGGCTCTAGCCAGCAACCTCCGGTCCGGTGACCTCGCACCGGTCGCCCAGCCCCATACTGGCGTCGATGACCATCGCGTCTCGCCTACCCGCGCTCGTGCTGCTGGCTCTCGTCGTTGCCGCGGCGGCCTTGCTGGTGGCCGGTGGGGAGTCGCGGTCGGTGCCGGCGTCTTCATTGGGCTGGTGCTCGGCGTTGTCGCGATCCTCGCGGCGATGGCGATCGCGCAACGGTCCGGCGGATCGGTGAGCATGCCGTCGTTACGTGCCGCCTCGTACCAGGCCGAACCCGGCAATGCCCTGCTCGAGAAACATGGTCGCGATTCCATGCGCGTTGTGGGGATCGACGGCGGAGACCTCCGAGGGGTCATCGCGGTGGGTGCCGCGGTTGAAGCGGGTGGTGTACGGCTGGAGCTCATCGCGGTCGAACTGCGCACCGATGGAGGCCTCGCCACCCTCGTGGCCCAGACGCGACCGCCTATCGGTCCGCCAGGCCATTTCGCCGAGGTCCGCGTCAGCGACGATGCCAATACGGCCTACGTGGCCGCCGGTCAGGGCATGGGCGGTCCGACGCCGACCACCACCCGCCACGAAGTGCGCTTCGCGCCCGCGCCGCCGGAGGCGGCTGCGGTCTTGTCGATCACGATCGACCGCTTCATTGACCCCTTCCCCAGCGGCGCAATCCCGATCGAGGGTCCATGGAAGTTCGAGATCGGCCTTGGAAACTGAAGCGCGCGGTTGAGCCGCCTAGCCATGATCCGTCGCGTCGGGCTCCTCCTCATCATCCTCGCGCTCGGTACGGTTCTGCTCCTCGATGCCGTGACCGAGGCGATTGCGATCACACCACCCGGCGGTGCCGAGAGCGCCTTGCTCGTCGACCGCTGGTTGCAGGCCATGGCGGGAGCAGACGCCGATCGCGGCTGGGAATTCCTTTCGGTAGAACTCCAGGCCGAAGCCTTCGGTGGTGATGAGTCGCTCTACCTGGCGGAGGTCCAAGCCGTCGACTGGAAGGCCGTGCGTTGGGGGCAGACCCATGGCAGGACCGATGAAGGCTTCTGGGGCGGCCGCACCCCGCTTCTCTCAGACCCACGCACGCTGCCGCGCTTTCTCCTCGAGCGCGACCTGGTGGCAGCTTCCTGCGGCGATCGGGCGGCCATGGACATCTGGACCAACATGCCCAGCACCTGGTTCCACGCACCACGCCTCGAGGTCGTGCATACCGCCGGATCGGCAGGTCGCTGCGAGGAGCTGTTCTACGCAGATACCGGGCCGATGCGGCCGCCCGCCGACCTGGTCGGATGGGCCTGGGCGACGGGCGGCAACTCCAGCATTCGGGTCGAAGTCATCGACGAGACTGGCCTGGTGCGGGAGGTCAGCGGGGGCCGCGACCAGCCACCGGTAGAGGGCGATGTCACGGTCTCCGACTTCGCGGCCGGCCAGATCGGGGTGGCCTGGGTCGGCACCGACTGCCCCGACCCGGTTCAGATCATCGTCCGCGGCAATGGAGATGCGATTGACCTTGAATTGGTCGTGGTCAAGCGCTCCGGAGTGGACTGCGCCGCGCGCTCACGAACCTACGAATCGATGCTGCGTTTCGCGGGCGAGGTCTCGGCCGACGAGATCGTGGCCACGCGGCGCTGACAGTCCGCCGATTGGCAGCCGAGCCGGGGATGGGCGGCCTGGCGTCCTTCTCCGCCCGCCTCAATTAGGCCCCACGCTAAGATTGAGCGGCGGAGGGGTGGCAGAGCGGACGAATGCGGCGGTCTTGAAAACCGCTGAGGTGCAAGCCTCCGTGGGTTCGAATCCCACCCCCTCCGCCATCGGTTGACGCCTCAACGACGGGTCGAAACGCATCCGAGGTTACTTCTTGGCGGACTGGTAGTACGGGTTCGTGCCCGACGCGTGATCGGTGGTGTCGACGATGGCCACGATCTCCGGGACCGATCGCTTGATCGAGACCTCGACCCCCTGGCGCAAGGTGACGTCCACCTGGGCACAGCCGACGCAGCCGCCGCCCATCGAGATGTAGGCGGTCCCCTCGCGCACCTCCAGCAGGTCGATGTACCCGCCGTGACTGGCGATCCCCGGGTTCACCTGCGTGTCGAGGACGTCCTGGACGCGCTGGGCGAGCGGATCGGTCCAGCCTGAGTTGGGGTTGTCGATGGCGATCGCCCCACCGGGCGCGTTCTGGTTCAAACCGATGATGGCGCCGCGCAACTGCTCCGCGTCCGCGGCAGCGACGTAGACCGTGCCTCCCGGCGCCTCGACCGCGATGTCGTCGGGCTCGAGTTCGTCCGGCATGGCGAGGGTCAGCTCGTAGGTGAACCCCGCTCCACGACGACTCGCGATGCCAACCCGGAGGTGCGCATCGGGCCGACCGGCACTCTTGGCGGCCGCCCGGATCTTGGCGTGCGCCTCGTCGGTGACCCGGAGGAGCGGAGCGTCATCCATCCGAGGATCCTACAAGCATGGTCCAGAATGCGGGTATGACGCGGGTCCTGCTGCTCCTCCCGACGCGTACCTACCGCACCGCCGACTTCCTCGCCGCCGCCGATCGGCTGGGCGTTGACGTCGTGGTAGGCGCCGAGCGCCGCAACGCGCTCGAATCGCTGGCCGATGGCGGGACCATGCTGGTCCGGCTCGACGATCCCGACCGAGGGGCGGCGATGGTCGAGCGCTACGCCCGTGAGCACCCGCTCGATGCGGTGGTTGGCGTCGACGACGGCTCGACCGTGGTCGCCGCCACGGCTGCAGAGCGACTCGGACTCCCGCACAACCCGCCCGACGCGGTGAGGCGCAGCCGCGACAAGGCGCAGACCCGCGCTGCCTTCGCGGCGGCCGGACTGGCGACTCCGAACTTCGCGGTCCACTCAGCTCTGCTCGACGTTCCGGCGGTCAGCGCACTCGCTGCGGCCACGCGCTACCCGTGTGTGCTCAAGCCGCTCGAACGCTCTGGCAGCCAGGGGGTCATTCGGGCGGACAACCCCGCCGACCTGGTCGCGGCCTTCGGCCGGATCGCCCGCATCCTCGGTTGCGACGTGGACGCGCCGGGCGCCGCCTCGGCGGGGGATGGGCCACAACCGCAGATCCTGATCGAGGACTTCATCCCCGGGGTCGAGGTTGCGGTGGAGGGGCTTCTCCGCGGCGGCCAGCTCGAGGTGCTCGCCATCTTCGACAAGCCGGACCCGCTCGATGGTCCGTTCTTCGAGGAGACGCTGCTGGTGACGCCGTCGCGGCTCAGCGCTGACCGACAGTCCACTGTGGAGGTAGCGGTCACCCAGGCCACGCGGGCGCTGGGACTTCGGGAGGGCCCCGTCCATGCCGAAATGCGACTCAACGACGAGGGAGCGTGGTTGCTGGAGGTCGCAGCTCGTTCGATCGGCGGGCTGTGCGCCCGCACGCTTCGCTTCGGCGCCGGGGTGACCCTGGAGGAGCTGATCCTGCGACACGCCGCCGGCCTCGAGCTCCCGCCGCATCAGCGCGAGGGGGCGGCTTCGGGCGTCCTGATGCTGCCGATCCCGCGTGCCGGCCGGCTGCGCGAGGTCCGCGGTCAGTCAGCGGCGACAGCCGTTCCCCACATCGAGGGACTGTCGATCACCGTGCCGCGCGGCGAAATGGTTGTTCCACTCCCGGAGGGAGACCGATACCTGGGTTTCCTGTTCGCGCGCGCCACCTCACCGACTGCCGTCGAAGCGGCCCTGCGCGCCGCCTGGTCCGCGCTGGATGTCGTGATCGACCAGGACTGAGGCGTCAGCCTCCGCTCGACTCCGCCGCTGGGACTTCATGGTGCTGCCGGCAGCGCGCCTCGTACTTCTCGTCGCCCATACCGCCGATCACGATGAGCGGCGAGTTGGCCGGCGCCGGTTCCCCGTCGATCAGCCGCTGGGTGCGCGTCGCTGGCTCGCCGCAGACCATGCAGATTGCCGTCAGCTTGGTGACCTGGTCGGCCAGCGCCATGAGACGCGGCATCGCCCCGAACGGGATTCCCCGAAAATCGGTATCGAGTCCCGTGACGAGGACCTGCTTGCCCGCCTCGGCCAGGCGACTGACCACGTCGGGCAGCGCGTCGTCGAAGAACTGCCCCTCCTCGATCGCCACGATATCGGCGTCGCCGACGACCGCGTCGATGCCGCGCGAGTCGTCCACCGTCGCCGCCCGATGGTGCGCCCCGGAGCGCGAGACCACCGTGGCGTCATCGGTCCGGGTGTCGAGGCGCGGCTTGATCAGCACCACACGGCGCCCGGCGATGGAGAAGCGGCGCAGCAAGCGCAGCATCTCGTCGGTCTTGCCGCAGAACATGCAGCCGCAGATGACGTGGACCCAGCCGCCGGTGTAGAACATCACCGCTCCTAGTCGCCGACCACGGCGATCCCCTCGTCGGGGAGTCCCAGTTCGGTTGCGAGCGCCGCGCGCATCACGTCGGCCGGCGCGTCGATTCCGGTGAGCAGGCGGAAGGTCGCCGCAGAACTGGCAAGGAACGAGCCCTGCCCATTCGCTACCGTCGCCCCACGTTCCGCGGCCTCGCGCATGAGCGGCGTACTGGCGTGATTCAGGACGAGGTCGAGCAGGTACGCGTCGGCCGGCAGCAGGCCCGCCGGCAGGGGACTGCTGCCCTCTTCGACCCCGACGCCGCTGGCGTTGACGACCAGCTTCGCCCGACCCAGCTCAGCCTCCAGGATCGTCTCGTGCCACGGCATGGCTCGCATTTGCACATGTCGTGCCGAACGGGCCAGGTGGGCCACCACCGCCTCGGCCCGATGCAGATGCCGATTGAAGACCGCGATGTGCAGGAACCCGGAGGTGATCAGCACGGTCACCACTGCCCGCGCCCCGCCGCCTGCGCCCAGTACCACCGCCTGTCGCGGCCACTTGCCCTGCACCTTGGGAAGGATCGACGCGAGGCCGGCGCGGACACCGTCAACGTCGGTGTTGTGTCCGCGCAGGCGCGAGCCGTCGCGCACGATGAGGTTCACTGCGCCGCTGCTCTTGGCGTCGGGCGACAGGGCGTGGACCAGGGTCGCGGCGCGCTCCTTGTGGGGAGCCGCGATGAGCGCCCCGGCGAAGTCCGCCTTGTGAAGCTGCTCGATGGCATCGGCCAGCTTGTGCGGCCGCTTCTCCCAGCGCTCCATCGCGATCTCGATCCCGCTGGCCTCGAAGCCGGCCTGCAGCACCGCCTCGACGGCGGAGTGAGTGAAGGACTGGCCGATGACGGGTAGGCGCTGCACGGGTCGTCCTGCTGGCTGTCAGGGGATCGATGGAGTGGGTCGGAACCTGTCGCCAGAGGCGTCGTTCCGACGGTCCCATGCTATCATCGGCGCCGCTCGCGGAGAGGTCGCATAGTGGCCTAGTGCGGC
>JBBEBK010000018.1:0-7224 GCA_040882375.1 Chloroflexota bacterium | reverse complement strand
TCAGACGTTTGTCCCGTTGACTCGTGTGGGTTCCTGTCACTCTTCAGCTGTTAAGCCACGCCACCGACGGATCGGTTTCGCTCGATTCTGATTGCCTCCGTGATCGGGAAGCTCGGCGCCGAGCTGCGCGGCCCGGTGGGCCGCCGTTCTCACAACGCCTGCCGACACACGAGTCGGCGCGATCTCGGAGTCTACGCGGCGCCCCGATGGGGTGTCAAGCCGAGGCTACAGCCGGTCAAATGCCAGGGTGATGCTCAACCGCATGGTTGCGCCCGGCGCCAGCGGGAAGAGGCCGCCGGGTTTGCCGTGCAGATATCGGCGGAGCCCATGCGGCGCATGGGTCTGCGGCTCAATCGCCATCGCCTCGAGGCCGGGTGGGCTGGCCGCGACGATCCACACCCCGGCATCCGAACGGGCGCGGAGCGACGCCGTCATGCCGAGCGTTGGCCAGCGCAGCTCGACCGGCGGATCGCCCAGGTCGAGCCACGCAGCGTCGATCGCGTCAGGCATCGGGGCCATGGCACGCAGGTCGAGTCGGCCCGCGACCGGCTCTGGCGTGGCGGAGGGGTCGAGGTTCGACGGGATGACGCGTCGTGCATCGATGCGCACGTCGAACGGGCGTCGGAACCAGGGGTGGAGCCCCAGCCCGGCGGGCATCGGGCCATGTGCGAGGTTCGTCAGCGACTGCTCAATAACGAGGACCGCGCGGTCGATCGTGACGCGCAGTGTGCACTCGTACGGCCACGGCCACCCGTCGCCGCCACCTCGTGTGCGCAGGATCCCGTCCTGCCCGACCTGCCATGGCGCGTCGTGGACCTGGCCATGGATGGCGGTCCCATCCTCGAAGTTCGGGGCGAGGTCGACCAGCTGGCCATCGACCGCGGTCGGCGCTGCGGCGATACGGTTGCACCACGGCGCCATGACGTAGGCACCCCAGGCGAAGGGGTCGCGCACGTGCTCGGCCGGATCGTCTGGTGTCCGCAGCACGTCGTGTCCGAATACCCGAAGCCGATGCAGCCGGGCCCCGACCTCCGGCAACAGTTCCACCTCGATCGGTCCATCCGCAACGATGAGCAGGGCCTCAGCCGACAAGGGTCATCGCGCGGTCCGGGCGAAGCAGGAATGGTGGCAGGAATGCCGGGAGATTCGAGAGGGGCATGACATCGGCGTGGAGGTCGATCCCCAGGGCTTCACGCATGAAGGCGCGCCGCGCGGTGACGCGAGCCCAGAGTTCGGGGTAGGACCGCTCGAGCGCCTGGCGCAGGGTCGAGTCGGCCAGGGCGATGCCGTCCTCGATGTTGGTCGTGAAATACGGGCCGCCGGTGGCGGGAATGATGTCGACCTGCATCACCATCCCCGAGCGCAGCTCGGTCCGGCTCCCTCGGCTCACCGGCGAGTTCACCCACTCGTCGAGGTGCAGCTGGTGCCCGGGATTGAGGAAGATCCCGAAGAACGGATCGCCGAGCCTGCGGTCGATGATCTCCTGCAGCGTGCCGCCGCTGACGCCGACCCGCAGTGCGCCATACCATTCGGCGACCGCCTCGAAGTAGGGCCCGACCAGCCGGTCCACGTAGTCGGTGATCCCCTCGGGCAGCTCGGCGGCATCCTCGACCACGAACCCTGCGCGGCAGTTGAGCGCGCCCCAGATCCCGAAGGCGACGGTCACGGGATCGCCGCGCTCGATGACCCGGTCGCCGGGACTGAGCAGGCCGAATCGGGCCCGTGGACCTGCGGTCAGCATCAGGTGGCAGGAGAGTGGCGCGCCGCTCCATTCGAGGAGACGCACCGCCTCGCGCTCGCGCATGCCCGGGCGCAATCCGAGAAGAAGGTTGCGGACGCCGGAGGATGTCTCGCAGGCCGCGTGCTCGAACGCGGCGATCTGCTCGGGTTCATTGATCACCCGCAACCCATCGGCCGCGTCGATGAGGAGGTCGGCGGCGTTCTCGACCCTTCCGCCAGGTCCCACCACGGCACGCAGCGTGTCCACCAGGTACGCCGGCGCATCCATCCACGACCGATCCGGCGACGACTTCCAGCCGATGACGCCGATGCTCGAGCCGGGGCGCACGCCCGCGTCAGCGAGCAGCTCCGCCAACGGTCTGGATCGGTCGCGCGGCTGGCTCGGGAGGCTCAGCTCCTGGAAGAGCACCGCGTCGACCGGCAGCGGCGCGGCGCGAGCGAGCCCGATGCATTCGTTCCCGGCCAGCAGGGTTGGCGTGCCGGTCATGCCGAGGATGAGGAGCGCCTCCTCGAAGCGCGGGTCGAAGCCAGTCAAGTAGGCCAGGTTGGCGCTGTGCTCGCGGTCGGCATAGACGACAAGGCGGTCGTAGCCGCGTTCGGTGGCCCGCTCCCGAAGGCAATCGAGACGGGCGGGATAGACAGCGGGCGGTAGCTCGGGCGCCTCTGCCGACCTTGGCCACTGCGGCAAGCGAACCTCGGCCAGCCGAGCCTTCGCCGTTGCCCTCACCACGTGGTCACCCGCCTGTCGGAGTCCATGGAATCGCCTCGGCCGCCCCACGCTCGATGATATAGAAGCGGTTGGCCCCGACCGTCAACCACGGTCCGGTTTCACCATCGGGCCAGTGCACCGCGACCTGCGCCTGGTCATCGCCGCCGATGCCGAGGTGGATCCAGCCCAGCTGTCCCCCGGCGTGGCCGCCCCCGACGGTCACCTCGCGCCACCTGGTGCGGTCCCCGACCCGAACCTCGATCCAAGAACCGATGGCGTTGCGATTAGGACCCGACTGCCGCAGATCGAGGGTGATCCAGTTGCCCATCGGGCCGGGTTCATCGGCGTCGCCGGAGCCGACATTCCGCCATAGCTTCACGTTCTCGCGCCGGTTGACGACGATAAGGTCAAGCAGGCCATCGAGGTTGAAATCGGCCAAGGCGGCGCCGCGAGCGCGCGCGAAGCTCAGGACGCCGGCTGCATCAGCGCTCTCGACAAACGTCCCGTCGGCCTGTCCCAGCATCAGGTTGCTCGGATCCTGGGCCGCGTAGTCCGGCATCGCCTCGACGTTGCCCTTCGAGACGAAGAGATCGATGAAGCCGTCGTTGTTCACGTCCTGGAACTCGGCGTGCCAGGCGGTCGAGCGCATGTCCACGTCGCCGGCGAACGGACGATTGGCCGCGGCCCCGCGCTCGACGGCGATGTTGTGAAAGCGGGGTTGGGCCGCACCATCGGTCAGGGTCTGGAGCTTGTTGTCGCCCTGGCTGGTCAGATAAACCTCGGGAAGCCCATCCCCGGTGAGGTCCTGGCTGGCGATCCCCATGCCCCACACCCGCACTGTCTGCCAGCCTTCGTCGTGCGTCCAGAGCCGGGGCGGCTCCGCGGGATCCATGCGCCACAGCTGCTCCTCGCCGTCGCCGTACTCGCTGTAGTAGTGCCGGTCGTTGGAGACTCGCAGGTCGCGTCGGCCAGACCGATCCCAATCGCTGAACAGCATCGAGAGCGGGCACCACCCGGGTCGCAGCGGGACGCCCGGAGCGAAACCGCCATCCGTGGCATTGGGCCGCACCAGCTCGTTGTCGTAACAGAGACGGTCGATGTCATCGCTCGCCTCGTTGCGGTAGTTGCCGAACGCCACGGTCGGCCACTCGGCCGATGCTTCCCAGGTGGCGCTGAAGGCGGTCGTCCAGACGTCTCCCCCGTCGAGGCCCCACGCTGCGTTCGCCCGCTCGAATCTGCAGTCCCCCAGCCCGCGCAGCAGGACGTTCTCGCCCACCCGCAGCACCGCCAGGTCGGTCGATCCGTCACCGTCGATGTCGAGGGGATAGGCACCCGTCACCGACGTCAGATCGGTGGTCGGGTCCGCCAACCGGCTGAATCGCAGGGCCCCGGTCACCTCGCTCTCGTTGCGGAACAGCGCCGCCGGCTCCGAGCCACCGGCGAGGTAGATCTCTTGCCGCCCGTCGTCGTTGCAGTCGAAGACGGCAACGCCGCCCCCCACGAAAAACGAGAACTCGCCGTCGTAGCGATGGTCGATCCCAGCGGCGGCCGCCTCCTCGACGAAGTAGGGGGCGCCGGCTGCGGCGGAAGAATTCGTGGCCGGCGGCAGCCCCCGCACGGCCAGCGCCACGGCCGCTATCAGCGCCAGGCCCAGCGCCCCGAGCGCGAGCGCGGCCGTTCGGCGCGTCACGGGCCTCGCCGTGCGGCCTCGAAGATCTGCTCCATGACCCGCAGGTTGGCGACCGCGTCCTCCGGTGGAACCGGAGTCGGCAGGTCATCCAGGATGGCGGCGGCGAACCCCTCGGTCTCGGCCGTATAGGGATCCTTCGTCTCGAAGGTGAGCACCTCGGTGTTCGGGTCGACCGGTGGGTCCCCGCCGGCCGTCACGTACACCTGGGTGGGTCGATCCGGGGGGATGTTGAACGGGATGCCGATCGAGATCCGACCCTCGGTCCCGTAGACGTGGACGCGCTGGTCATCCTCGACCCTGGTCGAGCAGGTGAAGGTGGCCACCCCGTCGCCGAACTCCAGGATGCCGCTGGTCAGGACATCGACACCGGTCGTCGGGTCGCGCGTGATCGACGCCTCGACACGGGTCGGCTCGGCGCCGAAGAGCATGCGCGACAGGTTGATCGAGTAGCAGCCGATGTCGAACAGCGCGCCACCTCCGGCTTCGCGGATGTTGCGGATGTTGGTCGGATCGTCGTTGAAGTACGAGAACCAGCTCTGGACGGCCGTCAGCCGGCCGATGCGCCCCGATTTCACCAGGTCCCGCACCGCGATCCAGGACGGGTGCAGGCGGTACATGAACGCCTCCATCAGCCTGCGTTGCGCAGCGTGGAACACGTCGATCATGGCCTGGGCATCGGCCGAGGTGAGGGCCAGGGGCTTCTCGCACAGCACATGCTTGCCGGCACGCGCCGCGGCGATCGACCACTCGGCGTGGAGGTGGTTGGGCAGCGGGATGTAGACCGCATCGACGTCGGGGTCGGCCAGCAGCGCCTCGTATGACGCATGCGCGGTCTGGATGCCCAGCTCGTCGGCCACGCTCCTCGCCCTTGCGGCGTCGCGCGAGGCGATCGCCACGACCTCCACCCGGCTCGCCTTCTGCATCCCCGGGATCACCTTGGTCCGCGCGATGTCGGCGGTCGACAGGATGCCGATGCGGAGCGCGGTCACGGGTCGCTCAGCCCCACGAGGTTTCGGTCACCGGCCGGAAGGCCAGCTCGAGGATCCGATGCGTACGCGGCCGCGTCAGGGCGAACATCACCGCTTCGGCCACGTCGTCGGGCTTCATCATGCCGGCCAGCTGGGGCATGGCGGGGGTGCGTCCCCGCCCCATGGCGAAGTCGGTCGCCACGCCTCCGGGGCAGATGTTGGTGCAGCGGATGCCGTGCTCGCGCAGCTCGTGGTCCAACGCCGCGGTGAGCCCGACCTGGGCGAACTTCGAGGCGCAATAGACAGCCTCGTAGGGGAGGCCGCGGCGCCCGGCTTCGCTGGCGATGGTGACGATGTCGCCCGCCGCGCTGCCGAGCAGGTGCGGGAGGGCCGCACGGATCGAGTAGATCGCCCCCTTGACGTTGACGTCGATCATCTCCTCGAGCTGGTCGGCGGGCAAGTCGAGGAAGGGGCCGTACGCGCCGACACCCGCGTTCACGACCAGGATGTCGAGGCCGCCGAAGCGCTCCACCGTGGCCGCTGCGAGCGCTTCGAGCGAGGCGGGATCCCGCACGTCGCAGGGCTGGGCCACGGCGCCCTCGATCCCGAGGTCGTCGCCGCTGCGCGATCCGAGGCCGAGCCGCACGCCTGCGTGGTCGAGCGCTGCCGCGACGGCCGCTCCGATGCCGCGACTCGCACCGGTGATCAGGGCGACGCTGCCGTCCAGGCTTCGCATGGGAGATCTTCCTCCGTGCTGTTGGTTTGCTTGCGAGCGGTGAGTCTACGACCACGCTGCCGTTCTGCTCTGGCGCCAAGATAGCGTGCGCTGGGACCTTGTCGTGGGGCCGGCGGCGTCGTACTCTGCACATTCAACGAGCACTTCCCGTGGAGAAGGGTCGAGCCGAAACACGAAACTGTCGATCGTGCGTTGGGTCGGCCATCGCCGCGGGTATCGTGAACGATGGAGTCACCAGATTGGTTGAGGGTCGAATGGAGAAGGAGTCACCCATGTTGTCTCGCCGCTTAGTGGCGATCTTGCCCGTCATCGCGCTCCTCGTGGCAGCTTGCACCCCTGCTGCGACCGGCGGCGGAGATTGCATCGTCGGAGTGTCCTGGAACAACTTCCAGCAGCCGCGCTGGGCACGAACTGACAAGCCGGCCATGCAGGATGCGATCGAAGCTGGTGGCGGCACGTTCATTGACGCCGACGCCAACCTCGACGCCCTACAGCAGGCAACCGACATCGACAGCATGATCGAGCAGGGCGCGGACGTGCTGGTGCTGCTGGCCCAGGACGGCACGGCCATCCTGCCGGCGCTCGAGAAGGCGCAGACGGCGGGCATCCCGGTCATCGCCTACGACCGCCTCCTCGAAGACCCGGACATCCTGTACCTGACCTTCGATAACCAGGGCGTCGGCGTCCTGGAGGCCGAGGCGATCCTGGCGGAGGTCCCGACCGGCAACTACGTCATCATCAAGGGCGACCCGGGCGACGCCAACGCCACCTTCCTACGCGATGGGTTTGACGTCGCCGGGCTCCAGGACAAGGTCGATGCTGGTGACATCACCATCATCTACGAAGAGTTCACCGACGACTGGTCGACCACGAACGCCGAGACCAACATGGATGCGGCCATCCAGCTGGCCAAGTCCGAGGACATCGAGATCGACGCAGTCCTCTCCGAGAACGACAGCATGGCGCTCGGCGTCGTTGCCTCGCTCACCAAGGAAGGCCTGCAGGGAACGATCCCGGTCAGCGGCCAGGACGGCGACTTCGCCAACCTGAACAACGTGGCCAAAGGCCTTCAGTTCGTGGACGTCTGGAAGAACAGCTTCGCCCTAGGCCAGACGGCCGGCGAGGCTGCGCTGCAGCTGTGCGATGGCAAGTCCAACGCAGAGGTGACGGCGCCGGACGACCTGGGTGACGTCGAACCGTCCACCGGGCTGGCAACGGTCGACTTCGAGACCCCGGGTGGCAACACCGTCAAGTCGATCATCCTGACGCCGACCCCGGTCACGTTCGATACGCTCGACCTGGTGGTCGACACCTGGATCCCCAAGGCCGACCTCTGCGCGGGCGTCGATGCGGCCGCGGCTCCGCCGGCCTGCGAGTAACC
>JBBEBK010000017.1:0-7430 GCA_040882375.1 Chloroflexota bacterium | reverse complement strand
GCAGGTCTTCGGCTGGCTGGCCGTCCAGGACGAGATCCAGTTCGAGTAACCGCCAAGTCCCGCGCTAGGTCAGCGTTGCCACTGACTGGCCGTAGCGTCCATCATCAGGCGCATGCCCATCCCTGAACTCGTTCTCCGTGCGGCGGAGAAACAGATCGGCGACTACTGCGAGCGTCGAGTGCCGGAGCGCGCTCGGTACCAGGTGCGGCTCGAGGCTGTCACCGACGGGAACACCATCACCATCGTCGAGCGGCGAGCGCCCTGGCGCCCGGAATACGGACCGGAGTGGTCGAGCCGGGGGATGGTCCGCTTCCGCTACGAGCCCAGGCTCGGCACCTGGAGCCTATTCTGGGCCGATCGCCACGGCCGCTGGCATCGATATGAATTCGCCCAACCGTCGCTCGACGTAGGGGCGCTCTTGGTCGAGGTCGAGCGTGACCCGACGTCGATCTTCTGGGGCTGAGGTTCCAGCCGGGCCTCTACAAGGCTGAGGCCGCCCCAGTTCGCTCTTCGTACTCCTCGATGAGGTCGAATAGCTCGTCGGCGGCGAATTGGCGGTCATAGCCGCCCTCCGTGATCTGCCGAACGACGCCCAAGCTGGCCAGCGACTTCAGACCGTCGAGCGCGCGCTGATGGCTGGCCCCGATCGCCGCCCGCACGGTAGCGGCCGAAAGGATCGGCTGGGCTGGCAGGACCTCGATGATGCGGGCGGCCGCCGAGTCTCGGCGAGGTCGCCCTGCACGAGTACGCCACAGTTCCTGCAGGCCACGTACGGCCCCGGCCAGTTCGACCGACAGGCGGGCCGCCTGCTCGCAGGCGCTGGCAAACGACGCGCACCACGCCGCCACGCGACCCTCGCGGAAGGCAACCAACCCGTCGACATAGCTGCTCGGCCGAGCTGCGAGCACGATGGACACCGGAGGCACGAACCTCGGAGCCAGACCCGTTCGGCGCAGAACGACGTGGACCAGGCAGCGACCCACGCGGCCGTTGCCGTCGACGAAGGGGTGGATCGTCTCGAACTGCGCATGACCGATGGCCGCCTGGGCAACCGGCGGGATGTCATCCCGGGCGAGGAAGGCCAGCAGGTCGGCGATAAGCCGGTCAACCTCGTGCTCGGGCGGCGGCACGAAGCGCGCGTCGAGCGGACTGTTGAGGCGTCCGCCAATCCAGTTCTGTTCCCGTCGGAAGTGGCCAGGCCTGACCCGCTCCGGCTCGCCGGCCATCAGCATGCGATGGATCGCCAGCACGTCATCCGTGGTCAGTGGCTCAGGCCGCTCCCCGATGGCAATCGCTTCCTCCATAGCGACCACGTTGGCCGCAACCGTCTTGGCCGTTCCGCGTGCCGAGCGGGGATCGATGAGGGCGCGTGCCAGGTTGCGCTGGCTGAGCTCATACCCTTCGATCCTCGAGGAGGCGATCGCCTCTGAGCGCAGCAGCAGGGGCCCGATGGCCTCGAGCTCTGCGACCGAGTCGGCGGTGTTGAGCTCGGTGATCGCCGCCTCTGCGCGGGCGATCGACTCGGCCGTCTCGAAGGTGATGCCGGGGTCGATCTCGGCGATCGGATCGGGCACGAACGCGCGGAAGGTGAACGACGCACGAGCACGCCGGCCGCCCGGTGCACCCGGGTCGCCCTGCCATCGACGCTCGACTTCGTGGGGCATCTCTATCCGTCCGGTCTGTCAGCTGCATTGAACACTTGGAACAGCGTGGTCCGTTAAGCGTTCAATGTCAAGGCCAGGATTGAACGGTTAGCCGGGTACGGAATCCCCTGCTGAACGCCGAATCATGTGCTGTTGACCGAGACACTGTTACAGCAGGAGATTCGGCCATTTACGCACGGAATCTCACGCTCCGAGCACAGCGCTTAGGGTTGGTGGACTTAAAAGTCCCCTGCTCTGCCACTGAGCTAACGGCCCATCGATTCGTGCTCAGTTAGAGCACATGATTCGAAAGGGGCTTAACCACAGCGCTGTTACAGCACATCATTCGGTCGCTTTCTGAACGTCCAGACCCGCCGAATCTCCTGCTGTCAGATGCCATCCAAGATCGTATCCCACGCTCACGCGAATCTCGATCTGGCCGATGCGGTCGGCTCCTTCACGCGCCATCTTAGGGCAGAGAATCTGGCCCCATCCACGGTGGCCACTTACGTCAGGGCGCTCAATCAGCTCAATTCGTTCCTGGCACAGCACGGTATGCCGATCGACGTGGCGGCCATCCGACGAGCACGGGCGGCGGCGCGGGATCCGATTCAGGTATCGGAGACCAGAAGAGGCCTCCCAATGCGGGAGGCCTCTCTCAGCTGTCTTTGCGGGTCAGGTACTTAGGGCGTGTTCGCCTGTCCTGCTGCAGCCGCCGTGGCGGCCTTGAGTCGGCCGGGCTCGGACGCGGCTGCGCCGTTCGCCTCGCCAGCTGCCGCCGCTGCGGCACCCTTCGCCTTGCCGGCGGCTGCGTTGGCGGCACCCTTCGCCCGGGCGGCAAGGGAGACCTCTGCGCCGTGGGCCTTGGCCAGGTCCGAAACCGCCTTGCCATGGGAGCCGTCGATGACGATGGTGACATCCTTTGCCACGGCAGAGACATCAGCACCATGATTGTCGGGCGGCGCGGCGAGGGCAATGGAGGCCGAGGCGGCGGCGATCGAGATCGCCAGGAGCGCCGGTGGGAAGATGCGTTTCATAAGTTGCCTCGATGTGGATGCGATTGCACGGTCACCCAGAGAAACGAATGGTATCCCTGCCCGTTACGTCCTGGTGAGACGCCAATAGTCCCACGTACCGCCGTTCGAGCGGGTTACTGCGCCGCCGAGCCGTGTGGCGATGGATCGATCAGGCCGGACCATCGCCCCATGGAAGCCGGCGCATCCAATCGGCAGACTCGCCAGGGCACCAACAGCACAGCTGAACAGGAGTTCGTTCGCATGCCGCAGGATCGTCGCCACTACCTCGCCTCGGTCATGGTCATCGTGACCGCCCTGGTGCTGACGGCTTGTGGGTCGACCAGGGCAACGCCCAGCCAGCAGCCGACGATGTCCCCGAACAGCGGTTCTTCCGCGGCGGCCTCGCTCGGCGCCGCCTCCCCGACCCCGGATACCAGCGGCTTCGCGTTCAGCGTCGATGCCGTCGTCGGCTACTACGAGAGCCAGGGCTACGTGTGCAGCGCGGTGCAGCCCAGCACCACTGCGGATGGGTATGGGTATCGCAGCTGCCAGACGCAGGACACAGACGGTCGGACCCTCGTCATCGGGTTGGTCACCGATCCCGCCGGCGGACTGGCCGATGGCTTCGCCAGCGTGCAGGGCAATGCGCAGGAGACGATCCTGGTCCCCATCGACGCCCTGGATCCGCTCTCTGGATTCCTGGGTGCGATGCTCGGCGCGGACCGAGGCACGGCCCTGCTCATGTGGCTCGCCGGCCACCTCGGAGACGAGTACGCTGAAACGACGAGCGGGCTGATCCGGGTGGCCACTTACACCGAGTCAAGCAGCGACCACTCCAAGCTGTACGTCGAACTGGCCAACCAGGCATACCTTGACGCTCCCAAAGCCACCGCCAGCCCGTGAGTCCGCCATCGGCCCGTGTCCGCATCGCTGTCCGCAGGCGACCTCCCTGCGAGCGCTTCGGATAACGAGGCGCACCGTGGATCGTTTCCATGACTGATGAGCACCTGGTTCCGGAACTGGTGGCACGGGCCCAAGGCGGTGACGTGGAGGCGGTCGGCGCCCTCTACGACCACTACGCTGAGCGGGTCTTCCGCTTCGTGCGCTTCCGTCTCAGCAGCCCGCAGGACGCCGAGGACGTCTCGCAACGGGTCTTCCTCCAGATGATCCAGGCACTCCCCCGTTACCAGGGTCGGGGCGCGCCCTTTGGCGCCTGGCTGTTCCGCATCGCGCGCAACGCGGTCATCGATTCTCGGCGCACCCATCATGCCCACGAGCCACTCGAAGCTGCTGCCGACACGGCCTCGGGCGAGCGCGGCCCAGAACAGATCGCGATCACCACCTCTGAGATGGATCGCGTTGGGGCCGCAATTGCCCAGCTGACGGACGAGCAGCAGGAGGTGATCCACCTCCGCTTTGTTGCCGAGCTATCGCCGCGCGAGATCGCGGCCGTGTTGGGCCGGCGCGAAGGGGCGATCCGGGGGACCCAGTTTCGCGCCCTCAGGGCGCTGCGGCTGCAGCTCGCGCAAGCTGCATCGAGCGACAGCGCCATTCCCAAAAGGGCGTCCGACTGATGCGCTGGCCATGGCTGGGCCGGAGGCCGGACGACGCGCTGCTCGGCGAAGCGGAAGACCTTGTGCGCCGCTACGCGGTCGGTCGACACGGCATGACCGATGATGAGCGCAGGCGCCTTCGCACCGCCACGCTCGCTGCGTTCGAGGCGCAGGTCGCGCCGCGTTCGCAGCGCCGGCCAGCTCGCATCGCGCCGCGAGGCTTGGCGCTGGGGGTCGCCCTGGTGGCGTTGCTCGCCCTGGTCGGGACGGCGGTCGCGGCCGAGAGCGGGGCCGGTCAGCCCTTCTACGGGCTGCGCCTCACCCTCGAATCCCTGACCCTGCCGCGAGACGGGAGCGCACGGACCCAGGCGCTGCTCGCCCAGCTTGATCGTCGACTGGCCGAGGCAAGCCGGGAAACCGAACGCGGCAATGGTCCTGGCGTCGCAGATGCGGTGCGCGCCTACCTGGCCACCCTCGATGAGATGAGCGGTGGCATCGGGTCCGGTGTCAGCCAAACGGCCATTGAGGCCGGCCTGGAACGTCATGTGACCATCCTCCAGCGCATCCTCGGCTCAGCGCCATCCAACGCCCAAGGCGGGGTGCAGCGGGCCCTCCACCAGGCAGAGCAGGCACAGCAGGCGCTGCAACACGGCCAAGGCGAGCCGACGCAACCGTCGCACCCGGGTCCGCCCCAGTCACCTCCCGGACGCCCATGACGTAGCCAGGTGTGGGGGAGCTTGGAGGCTGACGCTGGGTCGGAGGTGCGGTGTGGAGGTGGTGAGCGACCACTGACCTTGCGGCTCTGCGCCTCTTCAGCATCCGCTGCTGAGGGCCGAATCATGTGCTGTTAGCCGATGCCCCGTTATGGCAGGAGATTCGGCCGTTTACGCACGAATTCTCACGCTCCGAGCACGGCGGTGTAGTGACCTAAAAGTCCCCTGCTCTACCCCTGAGCTAACGGCCCGCCGATTCGCGCGCAGTGTATCGGTCTGTCCAGCAGGGCTTCCGCCGGTCTCTATTCTTGAGGCGGGTGGGCGCGCGACTGACCCGCTCACGATTTGCTGGTGTTGGGCCTCGGCATTCGGGCACGCATCGGGCCTTCAGGTCCTTCGGGCCACCGAGCTCTTCGGCGAGCCGACCTACCCGATGCGGGCCGCCCTGGCGTCTTATCGGTGACGGCACATGAAGGTGTGAGCTGAACGAGCGGCTGGTCGAGGACCTGCGAGCGCGGCACCCCGACGCGATCGAGCTGCTGCTCGAGCGGTACGGGCGCCTGGTTCAGGGCGTGGCCTTCCACATCTTGCGCAGCCACGCCGATGCTGAGGAGGTCGTGATCGACACCATGGTCAGTGCCTGGCAACGGATCGGATCGCTGCGCCAGCCCGCGTCGCTGCGCCCGTGGCTGCTGCGCATCGCGAACCGGCACGCGCTCTCGAGGCGCCGCAGGGCGCGGCCAGAGCAGGAGCTCCTGGCGTCCATCGGTCCGAGCAGCCCGGGCCCCGACCCCGAGCGGATCGCGCTGCGCGATGCGCTGGACCGCCTGCCCTCGCGCATGCGGGCCGCGCTCTCGCTGCACTACTACGCCGGACTGAGTGTCGAGGAGACCTCCACAGCGCTGGGGATCAGCTCCAATACGGTGAAGTACCACCTCAAGACCGGTCTCGGGCGTCTGCGCGAGGCACTCGACGTTGGGGCGGAGCGCACGTGACCGACGGAGAGGCCGACATGAGAGGTCAGCGCGACGAGGAGCTCCTCCGTGCGCATTTGGCTTACGAGGCGGATGAGCTGCCGTTCGCAGTCGATGGGGCAATGGTTCGGCGGAGACTCGGACACGCGCGGCGCGGCGGACGGCGCTCGGTGGTCCTGCTGCCAGTCGCGGCCGTGGCCATCGCCCTGGCCCTGCTCGGTGGGTCGGTGCTGGTGGGCGGACCGGGGCCTGGGCAATCGCCGGCTGGATTCTCGATTCCCCTCTGCGAAACGGTCGAGCGAGTCAGCGCTCCCGCCGCGTGGTACCGGGATGCGCCGATCTACGTCGCCAATGAGCAACCGACCGAGGAGATCCGTGCATGGGCGGCAGACAGGCCCGCGTTCGAGGAGATCTGGATCGATCGGGATCACCTCGGCTGGATCACGGTCGCCTTCAGCGCCGACGCCGAGGCTCGCCAGGCCGAGCTGGAGGAGCAGTTCCCTGACGTGGGGGTGGTGGCTGTCGGTGTCGCCTGGACCACCGCTGAGCTGCGGGACCTGCAGCGCCGGGTGGGCGAGGAGATCGGTCCGCTCTTTCCGGTCAGCTCGTGGACCTCGGTCACCCAGGGCGTGGTCGGGATCGGCATTGGCGTCCTCAGCGAGGACCGATTGGCCGCTGTCAAGGAGCGATTCGCGGGCGAGCCGATCTGCGTCGAGGGCGCCGATCCGGCGGACGTGCCGTCCGAAGGACCCCAGGCCCAGCAGGGTGACGGATGGCGCCTGCTGGCCGACGAGCAGGGCGCCGGTCACCCGTACCGCACCGGGATCGCCAGCGATCAGGCTTCCTACGAGAGGCTCTGGACCGATATCGGCCTGTCCGGCCGGCCTGCCTCAGTCGAATTCGAGTCCGAGGTGGTCATCTGGTTCGGCGCTGTCTACGGGTCGAGCTGTCCGAACCTCCGGCTGGACAACGTGGTGGTGGATCGGGAGCTGGCGCTCGTCCACGCGGAAATCGTGCTGGTCGATTCGCCGTCGGCGTGCACCCTGGACGCCAGACCGCACGCCTATCTCGTGGCGCTGGAACGGGCCAGCCTGCCATCCGGGCCATTCGCCATCCAGCTCGGTGCCGACGACCCGCCACGCGGCGTGCCCGAGGAGCGAACCGTGGTCGACGTTGACCTCTCCCAGCCCGGCGCGGTGGCCGGTCCCGGTGACGTGCATGGCGATCCGTCGCTGCCGGAACCGTTCATCAACGAGTCTGGGGCGGTCATCGAGCCGGGATACGCGGTCCCGTATCGGCTGTACGTGCACTGCGGCATCGAGTGGCTCGGGACCATCAACGGCGTGACCTGGCGTGCCGACCTGCTCGACGGGAGCCTCGCGGGCGTTCCCCCGGAGTGGGAGCCGGCGATGAACGCGAGCCGCCAGACGGTTGAGCTGTCGATCATCCTGCGCTCCGATCCAGAGGCCGCCATTGCGGCCACCGCCAACGGCCATACCGTGACCTATCGGCCCACGACCGAGCTTCCACC
>JBBEBK010000016.1:0-43223 GCA_040882375.1 Chloroflexota bacterium | reverse complement strand
CCACCACCCACCTGGTCGACGGCATCAAGACGCTCGGCTTCCACTACGCGACCGTGGCCGGCATCACCATCGGCATCGACGACATCCGCGTGCCCGCCGAGAAGGTCGCGCTGCTCGCGGGAGCCGACACGCAGGTGGCCGGGATCGACCGCGAGTTCCGGCGCGGCTTCATCACCGAGGAGGAGCGCTACAAGCAGACCGTTGATGTCTGGCGCGATACGACCGATACGGTGACCCAGAAGATGCTCGATGGTCTCGACAAGAAGGGCTCGGTCTGGATGATCACCCACTCCGGCGCCCGCGGAAACGTGACGCAGGTGCACCAGCTGGCGGGGATGCGCGGCCTGATGGCCGATCCCTCCGGCCGGATCATCGACCTGCCGATTCGAAGCAACCTCCGCGAAGGGATGACCGTCCTGGAGTACTTCATCTCCAGCCACGGCGCCCGAAAGGGGCTCGCCGACACCGCGCTGCGCACCGCCGACTCCGGGTACCTGACCCGGCGACTGGTCGACGTGGCGCAGGACGTGATCACTCGCGAGGACGACTGCGGAACCGACCTGGGAACCTGGATCACGCGCGAGGAATCGACCCAGATCCCCGAGCCGTTCACCGACCGGCTCGGCGGCCGGATGGTTGCGGTCGATATCGTGGACGAGGCGACCGGCGAGCTGATCGTCGCCCGCAACGAAGAGATCAACGAGGCGGCGGTCGAGCGAATCGACGCCCTCGGCCTGGATCGAATCAGCGTGCGCTCGCCGCTCACCTGCGCAGCCCGTCACGGCGTCTGCCGGATGTGCTACGGCCGCAACCTGGCGACCGGACAGCTGGTCGCGCTGGGCCAGGCGGTGGGCATCATCGCCGCACAGTCGATCGGTGAGCCCGGTACGCAGCTGACGATGCGGACCTTCCACACCGGCGGCGTGGCGGGCGAGGACATCACGCAAGGTCTCCCGCGCGTCGAGGAGCTCTTCGAGGCCCGGATTCCCAAGGGCCAGGCGATCATGACCGAGATCGACGGCACCGTCGAAGTGGTGCGCTCCGGAGTCGATCAGCCGATCGTCGTGCAGGTCACCCACATCGAGGCGTACGACACCCCGATCAAGCTCACCAAACAGCACGAGGTGCTCGTAGCCAACGGCGACGAGGTCGAGGAAGGGCAGCTCCTCGCCAGGCTCGGCGAGGATGACGAGCTGGTCGAGGTCAAGGCACCTTCGAAGGGCCGCATCGCCAAGAAGGGTGCAACGCTGACCCTCCACTCCGAAGACGTCGACACCCGCGAGTACCAGGTACCTCACTCGGCGCGGCTGAAGGTAGAGAGCGGGGACGAGGTACTCGCCGGGCACCCGCTGACCGAGGGATCGCTGAATCCCAAGGACCTGCTCCAGATCAAGGGCGTGGACACCGTCCAGCGCTTCCTGGTGGCAGAGGTCCAGAAGGTGTACCGATCACAGGGCGTGACGATCTCCGACAAGCACATCGAGATCATCGTGCGGCAGATGCTTCGCAAGGTGACGGTCGACTCCGCGGGCGACACCGAGCTGCTGCCGAGCGAATTGATCGACCGGTTCGAGTTCGAAGAGGTGAACAACCGGATCCTGGCCGAGGGCGGCGAGCCGGCCACGGCCCAGACGGTGCTGCTGGGGGTGACCAAGGCGTCGCTCAACACCAGCTCCTTCCTGGCGGCAGCCTCGTTCCAGGAGACGACCCGGGTGCTCACCGAGGCGGCGATCAACGGTGCCAAGGACCACCTGCTCGGCCTCAAGGAGAACGTCATCATCGGCAAGCTGATCCCCGCTGGGACCGGCGCCGCGGCGCGGGCCGCGGCCGCGGCCAAGGCACGCGAGCTCTCGCCCGAAGAGGCCGAGTCGCTGCGCGAGCGCGAGGCGGCGATGACCTTCCTGACCGGCGACGTCGATGCCGACCACGATGGCGTCATCGCCCCCGACGAAGCCGAGGCGGCAGCTGAGGAGGCGGGCGAGACAGTGGTCGCACTGATGGACGCCGGCGACAACCCTGCCATCGAGGCCGAGGTTGTCGAAGAGGTCTTCGAGGAGCTCATCGCGGAGGACGGCCCAGGCGGGTCCTAGCCTCCCCGCGTGGTTGACACTCTCTCGCGCCGAGCCGTATACTCACGCTTCGGTGTCCCGCTCGCGGGACGCCTTCGTGTGTGCCCGTTCGGGCACCCTTCGCTGAAGCCACCGGATGGCCCTTCGAAGGGCCGCCGCGCGCCCGCGGGGGAGCGATCAACGGCATACGTCCAGGCATTCCCAAGACGCGAGGTTCTCGTTGCCAACCATCAGCCAGCTGGTCCGCAAGGGCCGGAAGCCGTCGAGCAGGAAGGTCAAGGCGCCTGCGCTGCGCCGCACGTTCAACACGCTCACCCAGACGGCCTCCGAGGGGCGCGGAGCCCCGCAGCGACGCGGCGTGTGCATCCAGGTGATGACCCGCACGCCGAAGAAGCCGAACTCGGCCCTTCGGAAGGTGGCGCGCGTGCGGCTGGTCAACGGGATGGAGGTCACCGCCTACATCCCCGGCGAGGGGCACAACCTCCAGGAGCACTCGGTGGTGCTCGTCCGCGGCGGTCGCGTGAAGGACCTGCCGGCGGTGAAGTACCACATCGTGCGCGGCACGCTCGACGCGGCCGGCGTGCGCGACCGCAGGCAGAGTCGCAGCAAGTACGGCGCCAAGGCGCCGGGCAAGGGCTAGCAGACCGATGCCCCGCCGTCCCACCGTTGCCCGCAAGAGCAAGTACGAAGAGCACCTCATTGGCACCGCACTGACGCTCGACCAATTCACCAACAAGCTGATGCACGGCGGAAAGCGCCAGCTGGCCTCTCGCATTCTCGAAGACGCCATCGCCCGTTGCGAGAAGCAGGCCGGCCGCGCCGGCGTCGAGGTGATGGAGCTCGCGCTGCGCAACGCCATGCCACTCATCGAGGTCAAGCCCAAGCGTGTCGGTGGCTCGACCTACCAGATCCCGATCGAGGTTCGCGCCGACCGCCGCATCAGCCTCGGCATGCGCTGGCTGATCGACTCAGCCCGCAAGCGCAATGGACGCAGCATGGGTGAGAAGCTCGCCGCCGAGTTCCTCGACGCCGCGAACGGGATCGGCGCCGCCGTGAAGCGCCGCGAGGACACCCATCGCATGGCCGAGGCGAACAAGGCCTTCAGCCACTTCAAGTGGTAGGTCGCCGATGAGCCAGCCGTACTCCCTGGAGCGGACCCGCAACATCGGGATCATCGCGCACATCGATGCGGGCAAGACCACGGTCAGCGAGCGGATCCTGTTCTACACCAAGAAGATCTACAAGATCGGCGAGGTGCACGAGGGTGCCGCGACGATGGACTGGATGGAGCAGGAGCAGGAGCGCGGGATCACCATCACCGCCGCCGCGACGACCTGCTTTTGGGCCGACCACCGCATCAATCTTATCGACACGCCCGGCCACGTGGATTTCACGGTGGAGGTCGAGCGCAGCCTGCGCGTGCTCGACGGCGCGGTCGTTGTGTTTGACGGCGTGGCCGGCGTCGAGCCGCAGTCCGAGACCGTCTGGCGACAGGCTGATCGATACGGCGTACCGCGCTTCTGCTTCATCAACAAGCTGGACCGCACCGGGGCCGACTTCTGGCACGTGGTCGACATGATCCGCGACCGCCTCGGCGCTGCCGCCGTGCCCGTGCAGATCCCGATCGGTGCCGAAGACAAGTTCCGTGGGGTCATCGATCTGCTCGAGATGCAGGCGATCACCTACGGCAACGACCTCGGCGACAGCATCGAAGTCGGCGAGATCCCTGCCGAGTACATCCAACAGGCGACCGCCGGGCGCGACAAGCTGGTCGAGGCCCTCGCCGACCTGGACGACGGGATCGCCCACAGCTACCTGGAAGGCGAGCAGATCGACGCGGCCACCCTGCGGCGCGGCCTGCGCACCGGGACGCTCGGATACAGGATCGTTCCGGTCCTGTGCGGCTCGGCGCTGAAGAACAAGGGCGTCCAGCCGATGCTCGACGCGGTGATCGCGTACCTCCCGTCGCCGCTCGACGTGGCGGCCGTGGTCGGCACGGACCCGCGGAACGGGGAGCAGACGACCCGGCACACCGACCCGGCCGAGCCATTCACCGCCCTCGCCTTCAAGATCGCGGCCGACCCGTACGTCGGCAAGCTGGCCTTCTTCCGTGTCTACTCGGGCACCCTCAAGACCGGCTCGTACGTCTACAACTCCACCAAGGACACCAAGGAGCGGATCGGGCGCATCCTGCAGATGCATGCCAACCACCGCGAGGAGATGGACTCGGTAAGCGCCGGGGAGATCGCCGCCGCGGTCGGACTGAAGAACACCTTCACCGGCGACACGCTGTGCGATGAGTCCAAACCGATCGTGCTCGAGGCGATCACCTTCCCCGAGCCGGTCATCGAGCTGGCCGTGGAGCCGAAGACCAAGGCCGACCAGGACAAGATGGCCATCGCCCTGCAGCGCCTCGCCGAGGAAGACCCCACCTTCCGCGTCACCAGCGACCAGGAGTCCGGACAGACGCGCATCGCCGGGATGGGCGAGCTGCACCTCGAGGTGATCGTCGACCGCATGCTGCGCGAGTTCAAGGTGCAGGCCAACGTGGGCCGCCCGCAGGTGAGCTACCGCGAGACGATTCGAAAGTCAGTCAAGGCCGAGGGTCGCTTCGTCCGGCAGACGGGCGGAAAGGGACAGTACGGCCACGCCGTGATCACCCTCGAGCCGCAGGAGCGCGGTGGCGGCGTGATCTTCGAATCGAAGGTCGTCGGCGGTGCCGTGCCGCGCGAGTACTGGAAGCCGGTCGAAGAGGGTGTCCGCGACGCTCTCGCCGGAGGGGTGATCGCCGGGTTCCCGGTGGTCGATATCAAGGCCACCCTGATCGACGGTTCGTTCCACGAGGTAGACTCGTCGGAGATGGCGTTCAAGATCGCCGGGTCGATGGCCGCCAAGGACGGCGTCACCAGGGCCGATCCGGCCATCCTCGAGCCGGTCATGAAGGTCGAGGTCGTCTCGCCCGAAGACTTCATGGGCGACGTCATGGGCAACCTCAATGGGCGCCGCGGCCACATCGAGGGGATCGACGAGCGCGGCACCTCGCGGATGATCAAGGCACTCGTGCCACTCTCCGAGATGTTCGGATACGCGACCGAACTGCGCAGCATGACGCAGGGTCGGGCGACCTACTCGATGGAATTCTCCCGTTATTCCGAAGTCCCCGGCAACCTCGCCAACGAGCTGATCGCGAAGTCCAAGAGCTAAAGGAGCGACGAAGGACAGACCATGGCAAAGCAGAAGTTCGACCGCAACAAGCCGCACGTGAACGTCGGCACCATCGGTCACGTGGACCACGGCAAGACAACCCTCACGGCGGCTATCACCAAGTACCTGGCTCTCCAGGGCGGTGCTGACTTCCGCGCCTTCGACTCCATCGACAACGCCCCGGAGGAGCGGCAGCGCGGCATCACCATCGCGATCAGCCACGTCGAGTACCAGACAGCGGCGCGCCACTACGCGCACGTTGACTGCCCCGGCCACGCGGACTACATCAAGAACATGATCACCGGCGCCGCCCAGATGGACGGCGCCATCCTGGTTGTCTCGGCTGCGGACGGTCCGATGCCCCAGACGCGGGAGCACATCCTGCTGGCCAAGCAGGTCGAGGTGCCCTCGATGGTCGTCTACCTCAACAAGGTGGACATGGTCGACGACGAGATGCTGATCGACCTGGTCGAGATGGAAGTCCGCGAGCTGCTCAGCAAGTACGACTTCCCCGGCGACGACATCCCGGTCATCCGCGGCTCGGCGCTCAAGGCGCTCGAGTCAGGCTCGACCGATCCGGAAGCGGCCGAGTACGCCTCCATCAAGGAGTTGATGGAGGCGGTTGACACCTACATTCCGACCCCGGCGCGCGAGATCGACAAGCCCTTCCTGATGCCGATCGAGGACGTCTTCGGGATCAAGGGTCGCGGCACCGTGGCCACCGGCCGCATCGAGCGCGGCGTGGTCCGCACCGGTGAGACGATCGAGCTGGTCGGGATTCACACCAAGAGCCGCCAGCTGGTGGTGACCGGCGTCGAGATGTTCAAGAAGACCCTGGACGAGGGCCAGGCCGGCGACAACGTCGGCCTCCTGCTCAGGGGCATCGAGCGCGACGAACTGGAGCGCGGCCAGGTGCTGGCGAAGGCCGGCAGCGTGAAGCCGGGCACCCAGTTCAAGGCCGAGGTCCTCGTCCTGACGAAGGAGGAGGGCGGGCGTCACACCCCGTTCTACGCCGGCTACCGTCCGCAGTTCTACCTGCGAACGACCGACGTGACCGGGGCGATCAAGCTGCCGGCGGGCGTTGAGATGATCATGCCCGGCGATAACGTCAACATCGATGTCGAGTTGATCACCCCCATTGCCATCGAGCAGGGGCAGCGCTTCGCGATTCGCGAGGGCGGCCACACGGTCGGTGCGGGCGTGATCACGGAACTCATCGGCTAACTCGATGGCCAAACAGCGCATCCGCATTCGGCTGAAGGCGTACGACCACAAGCTGCTCGACCAGTCGGCCGAGCAGATCGTGGAGACGGCGCAGCGCACCGGGGCCGCCGTGGCGGGTCCCGTGCCACTGCCGACCCGGATCGAGAAGTACACCGTCATCCGCGGGCCCTTCGTCCACAAGGATGGTCGGGAGCAGTTCGAGATCCGGACGCACAAGCGACTGATCGACATCATCGATCCGTCGACCAAGACGGTGGATGCGCTGATGCGGCTGAGCCTGGCTGCAGGCGTGGATATTGAGATCAAGATGTGAAACGGGGGCGGATCTTATCCGCCCCGGTTTCCGCCATCAGTGAGGTAGACAGAAAACAGTGCCGGCAGGATTGATCGGGCGCAAGCTCGGTATGACGCGGGTCTTCAGGGACGACGGCAGCGTCGTCCCGGTGAGCGTCATCGAGGCGACCCCGAACAGCATCACCAGGCTTCGCACGACCGAGCAGGACGGCTACTCCGCCCTGCAGCTCGGCGCGGGCTCGGCGAAGCGCGTCACCAAGCCGGTCGCCGGCCAGTTCAAGGCGCTCCCCAGGGAACAGCAGCAGCCGCGCCACGTACGCGAGGTTCGCGTCGACTCGACCGACGGGTTCGAGGTCGGCCAGCAGCTGGATGTCAGCCTCTTCGAACCCGGCGACCTGGTCGACGTAACCGGCATGAGCAAGGGCCACGGATTCACCGGGACCATTGCCCGACATCACTTTAAGCGCGGCCCGAAGACCCACGGCTCGACCAACATCCGGGCCCCCGGGTCGATCGGCGCCGGCACCACGCCTGGGCGCGTCTTCAAGGGGACGAAGATGGGGGGTCACATGGGCGACGACCAGGTCACCGTCAAGCGACTGATCGTCGAACGCGTGGACAACGAGCGCAATCTGCTTCTCGTCAAGGGGGCCGTCCCCGGCGCCCGCAACGGACTCCTGCTGGTCCAGAAGGCGAAGTGACGATGCCGCAGACCAAAGTCCTCAGCTCCAGCGGCAAGGAGGCCGGCAGCGTCGAGCTGGCCGAGTCGCTCTTTGCCGCGCCGGTGAACGAGGCGCTGATCCACCAGGCCGTCGTCCGCCAGCTCGCCGGTCAGCGAACCGGGACGGCCGACACCCTGACGCGCGGACGCGTCGCCGGCGGCGGCCGCAAGCCGTGGCGCCAGAAGGGGACCGGTCGCGCCCGCGCCGGCAGCCGCTCTGCCCCGCAATGGCGAGGCGGTGGGGTCGTCTTCGGCCCGCACCCCCGCGGCTACGAGCAGCGAATGCCCGCCAAGATGCGCCGAGCCGCGCTGCAGGGCGTGCTGAGCGCCAAGGCGTCCGACGGGGCGCTGCGCGTCGTCGAGGGATTCGGCCTCGAGGAGATCGGCACCAGGGCATTCGCCGATCGCCTCGCCGCCTGGGACGCCGGGGGCAAGGTCCTGGTGGTGTTGGCCGTGCGCGACCCGATCGTGGAGCGCTCCTGTCGCAACCTCCGCGAGGTTCGCGTCCTGCTGGCCGACAGTCTCAACGTGGTCGATCTGCTGGAGGCCGACACGATCGTGTTCACCCGCGACGCGCTGAGCCGGGCCCAGGAGGTGTACGCGTGACTTCCGGAAGCGTCCACGACATCCTGATTCGACCGGTCATCAGCGAAAAGAGCGTCGCCCAGACCGAGCGCAACAACTACACCTTCCAGGTGTCCCGTGAATCGAACAAGCTGCAGATCCGCGCGGCCGTGGAGGCCGAGTTCAAGGTGACCGTTATCGGCGTTCGCGTCATGTCGGTCAAGCCCAAGCAGAAGCGGCGCGGCCGCAAGACGATGGGCACGGTGCCCGGCTGGCGCAAGGCGGTGGTGACCATCGCCGCCGGCCAGAAGATTGAACTCTTCGAGGCGGTGTAACGAGATGCCACTTCGCAACTATCGGCCCACCAGCCCTGGCCTTCGCCAGATGACCCGCTCGACCTTCGAGGAGGTCACCACCAGCGAGCCCCACAAGCCGCTCACTGAGAGCATGGTCCGCAAGGCGGGTCGCAACGCCCAGGGCAAGCTCACGGTCCGTCACCAGGGGGCCGGGCATAAGCGGCTCTACCGCTTGATCGACTGGAAGCGCGACAAGGTCGGCGTGCCCGCCACCATCGCAACCGTCGAGTACGACCCGAACCGATCGGCTCGCATCGCCCTGCTGCACTATTCCGACGGCGAGAAGCGCTACATGCTCCTGCCGCATGGGCTCGGCGTCGGTGACAAGGTCGCGTCCGGCCCGGATGTGGAGCCGCGCGTCGGCAACGCACTGCCGCTGACGAAGATCCCGCTCGGTACCCAGATCCACAACATCGAGATGGTGGCCGGACGAGGCGGCCAGATCGTGCGAAGCGCCGGCAGCAGCGCGCAGCTGCTGGCCAAGGAGGGCGAGATGGCGACCATCCGTCTTCCCTCCGGCGAGGTGCGCCGTGTTCGCGCCGCCTGCATGGCAACGGTCGGGCAGGTGAGCAACCTGGACCACGAGAACCAGAACATCGGCAAGGCCGGACGCAACCGTCACAAGGGCCGGCGCCCGACGGTGCGCGGCGTGGTGATGAACCCGCGCGACCATCCGCACGGCGGCGGCGAGGGCAAGTCACCGACCGGCATGCCGCCCAAGACGCCGTGGGGCAAGCCAGCCATGGGCCTGCGAACCCGAAAGAACAAGACCACCGGCAAGATGATCGTCCGCCGTCGGTACGGGCGAGGTTAGGAGAGCTCGATGAGTCGTTCCGTCAAGAAGGGACCATTCGTCGAGGCGCGCCTGATCGGCCGCATCGACGAGATGAACAAGCGCAACGAGCGCAATGTGCTGAAGACCTGGTCGCGCCCGAGCGTGATCTTTCCGTCAATGATCGGTCACACCATCGCGGTGCACGATGGTCGGCGCCATGTGCCGGTCTTCATCACCGAGAACATGGTCGGGCACCGGCTCGGCGAATTCGCGCCGACGCGTCATTACCGTGGCCATGGCAAGGCCACCGAACGCTCCAGCTCGCTGAAGTAGGAGCGAATTGATGCGCGTCACCGCTACCGCCAAGCACATCCGGATCAGCTCACGCAAGGTGCGCCTGGTCACCGACCTGATCACCGGCAAGCCGGTCGAGGAGGCCGCGGCCATCCTGCGCTTCCTGCCCAACGCCGCGGCAAAGGACGTTGCCAAGGTGCTCAAGAGCGCCACCGCCAACGCGGAGAACAACTTCAACCTGTCGTCCGACGAGCTCCACGTGGAGTCCGCCGTGGCCGACGAGGGGCCGACCCTCAAGCGGTTCCGACCGCGGGCACAGGGTCGAACCTTCGCAATCCTGAAGCGCACCAGCCATATCACCATCGCCGTGGCTGACCGAGAGGAGTCCTGATGGGTCACAAGGTCCACCCCTACGGGTTCCGGATCGGTATCAACAAGCCGTGGCTGGCCAAGTGGTACGCGGATCGCGACTACCCGATCCTGGTGCAGGAGGACATGCGGATCCGGCAGCTGGTCGCCAAGCAGCTGTCGAACGCCAGCGTCAGCCAGGTCGAGATCGAGCGAGGCATCAACCACGTCACCGTCACGGTGCACTCGGCCAAGCCCGGCATCGTCATCGGCAAGGGTGGCCAGAATGTTGAGCTGCTGCGCAACTCGATTGGGAAGCAGACCGACAAGAAGGTCAAGCTCGAGATCAAGGAGGTCCTCCAGCCGGAGCTGGATGCCGTGCTGGTGGCGCAGAACGTGGCCGGGCAGCTCGAGCGCCGGATCGCCTTCCGCAAGGCGGTCAAGCAGACCGTGCAGCGGACCATCAAGGCCGGGGCGAAGGGCGTCAAGATCCAGGTCGCCGGCCGCCTTGGCGGCGCCGAGATGAGCCGAACCGAGTGGGACAAAGAGGGTCGCATCCCATTGGGCACGCTTCGTGCCGATATCAGTTACGGCGTGGTGCACGCTCGCACGACCTACGGACGAATCGGCGTCAAGGTCTGGATCTACCGCGGCGATCAGCTCGGTGAGCGACCGGGCACGGCCCGCACCGAGCCGCGCCAGAGACCAACCCGCGGCCGCACCCGCGCAGCGACGTCGGCCACCACCGCCCCGACCGCCGCGCTCGTCGAGCCGGCCTCGGCCGACGAGGAGGCCTGACCGATGCTACTCCCCAAGAGGGTCAAGCACCGCAAGGTCCAGCGAGGGCGGCGCTCAGGAATGGCCAAGGGAGGCACGCTGGTCAGCTTCGGCGAATACGGGCTGATGGCCGAAGAGGTCTGCTGGCTCACCAGCCGTCAGATCGAGGCGGCGCGGCGCGCGATGACCCACCACATCAAGCGGGGGGGCCGGATCTGGATCCGCGTCTTCCCGGACAAGCCGGTCACCAAGAAGCCGGCAGAGGTGCGGATGGGCTCCGGCAAGGGTGCGCCCGACCACTGGGTGGCGGTGGTGAAGCCCGGACGGGTGATGTTCGAGATGTCCGGCGTCCCCGAGGTGATCGCCCGCGAGGCGATGCGCCTGGCAAGCCACAAGCTGCCGATCCAGACGAAGTTCGTCGTGAAGGAGGGGGTCGAGCATGGACATTAACGAGATTCGGAACCTCTCCGATTACGAGCTCGAGAACGCGCTGGTGGATGCGAAGCAGGAGCTCTGGAAGATCCGCTTCGACCTTGCCACGCGCCAGGAGAAGAACTACAGCAGGCTGCCTGCGACGCGCAAGCGGATCGCTCGCATCCTGACCGTGATGACCGAACGCCAACATACGGCCGCCGCCGCGGCCGCCGAAACCGAAAAGGCCAGCTGATGCAAGGCAAGCGACGAACAAAGGTTGGACGAGTCATCTCCGACAAGATGGACAAGACGGTCGTGGTCAGCGTTGAGCGATTGCGTCGGCACCCGGTCTACAAGCGCGTGGTTCGCCTGTCGAGCAAGTTCAAGGCGCACGACGAGGAGAACGCGGCGCACGTCGGTGACACCGTGCGCATCGAGGAGAGCCGCCCGATCTCGCGCGACAAGCGCTGGCGCGTGGTCGAGGTGGTCGCCCGCGGATCCGGCGAAGAGATGGTCGGCGAAGCATGATCCGCCAGACCACCCGGTTGCGCGTCGCCGACAACACCGGCGCGCGCGAATTGATGTGCATCACCGTGATCGGCCGCTCCAGCTCCGATACCGCGGAGGTCGGCGACGTGATCGTCGCGAGCGTCAAGCAGGCGCTGCCCAATTCCGGGGTCAAGAAGGGCGACGTGGTGCGGGCCGTCATCGTGCGCACCGCCAAGGAGTACGGCCGCCCCGATGGCAGCCACATCCGCTTCGACGAGAACGCGGCCGTGCTGATCACGCCGCAGGGCAGCCCGCGCGGGACTCGAATCTTCGGACCGGTCGCGCGCGAGCTGCGAGAGCGCAACTACATGAAGATCGTGTCGCTCGCCCCGGAGGTCCTGTGAGATGAATATCAGGAAGGGCGATACGGTGGTTGTGCTCGCCGGCAAGGATCGCGGCAAGCGTGGAACCGTCGAGCGCGTTGAGCGGACGAAGCGCGGACTCGGGGTCGTGGTTCCCGGCATCAACATGGCGAAGCGGCACAAACGCCCACAGAGCCGCACCCAGCAGGCCGGGATCCTGGACATCCCGGTGCCGCTTCACATCTCAAACGTGCAGGTCGTGTGCCCGCGTTGCGACAAGCCGACGCGCATCGGCCACGCCCTACTCGAGGAGGGTGCTCGCCGCATCCGGGTCTGCAAGCACTGCGGCGAACAGATCGAGGTGACGAGTTGAGCCCCGAGAAGAAGACACCCGTGGCGCGCGCCCCCAAGGCCGCAAAGCCCGCCAAGGCGGCCCAGCCCACCATGGCAAAGGGGGCAGCCAAGGCAACGAAGGCCCCCAGGGGCGCGGAGTCCACGCAGGCAGCGGTGAAGAGCGCGGCAAAGGCGGAGACGGCTTCGACCCAGGCATCCGCGGCTCCCGCCGCTCCCACGCTCGCCCGCAGCGGTCTGCGGATGCGCTACATCGACGAAGTTGTACCGGCCCTGCAACGCGAGTTCGGCTACGCCAACCCGATGCAGATCCCGCGCGTCGACAAGATCGTCGTCAACATCGGCCTCGGGGAGGCGATCCAGAACGCCAAGGCGCTCGACGCCGCGGTGGCTGATCTGGCGCAGATCACCGGCCAGAAGCCGATTGTGACGCGCGCCAAGCGATCGATCGCACAGTTCCGCCTGCGCACCGGGATGCCGATCGGCGCCAAGGTGACGCTTCGCGGACTGCGGATGTACGACTTCCTCGAGCGAACGGTGCGGTTGGCGCTCCCGCGCATCCGCGACTTCCGAGGCATCACGCCGCGATCCTTCGACGGTCGCGGCAACTTCAGCATCGGGCTGCGCGAGCAGCTCGTCTTCCCCGAGATCGACTACGACAAGATCGATCGGCTTCGCGGCCTTGAGATCAGCATCGTGACCACGGCAAAGACCGATGAGGAGGGGCTCAAGCTCCTCGAGCTACTCGGCATGCCGTTCCAGGCCAGTTAGCGAGGAGAGCCGAGTGGCCAAGAAGTCCATGATTGCGAAGTCGCGGCGAGCGCCGCGCTTCCCGGTCCAGCAGCACAATCGATGTGCCGTGTGTGGGCGCCCGCGCGCCTACATGCGCCGTTTCGCGCTGTGCCGAATCTGCTTCCGGGAGCGCGCCCTCGAAGGCCAGCTGCCGGGCGTGACCAAGTCGAGCTGGTAGCGCGACGCAACTACCGCCGAACGGCGGCCAGATCAGCGACAGGCGCCCACCGCGCGGATGCGGGACGCGAACCACCGCCGAGGAGATATGACACCTAGATGAACGTCACCGACCCGATCGCCGACATGCTGACCCGCATTCGCAACGCGAGTGCGGCACGCCACCGCGAGCTGACCATGCCATCGTCCCGGGTGAAGCGCGAGATCGCGCGGATCCTTACCGACGAAGGCTTCATCGAGTCGTTCACGACCGCTCAGGACGGCGTCGTGGAGCTGCTCAGCGTCCGGTTGAAGTACGTCGAAGGACATACCCCGGTGATGAGCGGCCTGAAGCGAATCAGCAAGCCGGGATTGCGGGTCTACGCTCGCAAGACCGAGATCCCGCGCGTTCTGGGCGGGCTCGGCCTGGCTATCCTCTCCACTTCCCGCGGGATCATGACCGGCCAGCAGGCCCGGAAGTTGAACCTCGGCGGCGAAGTCCTGTGTTACGTCTGGTAGGAGCGAAGGCAATGTCACGAATCGGTCGACTGCCCATTCCGCTTCCCGCCGGCGTGGAGGTGAGCCTGGAGGGTCGCGCGCTGAGCGTGCGCGGGCCACTCGGCACCCTGGAGCGAGAGATCCACCCGGAGATGCAGCTGGAGCAGGCATCGGGGGAGCTGCGGGTCATCCGTCCCACGGACGAGCCGCGTCACCGCGCGCTGCACGGATTGACTCGCTCGCTGGTGGCGAACATGGTCGCGGGTGTCACGACCGGGTTCACCAAGGGGCTCGAGATCAGCGGCGTCGGGTACCGAGCGCAGCTGCAGGGCACCAAGCTGGTGCTGGCGCTGGGGTACTCCCACCCGGTTGAGGTGGATGCGCCCGAGGGGATCACCTTCCAGGTCGAGACACCTACCCGCCTGGCCGTGTTCGGCGCCGACAAGGAGCTCGTCGGCCAGACGGCGGCATACATTCGGTCGCGGCGCAAGCCCGAGCCGTACAAGGGCAAGGGGATCCGCTACGCCGGTGAAGTGGTTCTTCGCAAGGCCGGCAAGGCCGGCAAGGTCGGAGGCGCGAAGTAGCCATGAATACACCATCACGCGACGCCCTGCGACGGAAGCGGCACGAACGCCTTCGCCTTCGGCTCTCCGGAAGCACCGAACGGCCACGCCTCTCCGTCTTTCGCAGCGCGAAGTACATCTATGCCCAGGTGGTGGATGACACCACCGGCAACACCCTGGCGGCCGCATCGAGCCGCGAGGCGGCCCTGGGTGGCGGTCCGGGCAAGACCGCGGCGGCACACGCTGTTGGCCGCGCGATCGCCGAGCGGGCGAGGGCGGCTGGCGTTTCGGCCGTGGTCCTCGACCGCGGCGGCTATCGATATCACGGGCGGGTTCGCTCGCTCGCCGAGGGCGCCCGCGAGGGCGGCCTCGACCTGTAGCGGAGGAATCATGGCTCGCATCGATCCAACAAAACTCAACCTGGAAGAGAAGGTCGTCCAGATCAACCGGGTTGCCAAGGTCGTCAAGGGCGGTCGCCGCTTCAGCTTCAGTTCCGTAGTGGTCGTCGGCGACGGCAACGGGATCGTGGGTGTCGGTCTCGGCAAGGCCGGAGAGGTTCCCGAGTCGATCCGCAAGGGTGTCGAGGATGCCAAGAAGAACCTCGTGAAGGTTCCCCTCGTGGGGGCCACCATTCCGCACGCGGTGACCCGCGACTTCGGGGCGAGCACCGTCATGCTCCGACCCGCCTCGCAAGGGACGGGCGTCATCGCCGGCGGCTCGGTCCGCGCCGTCGCCGAGGCGGCCGGGATCCGCGACCTGCTCAGCAAGTCGATGGGCAGCAACAACCCGATCAACGTCGTGCGCGCGACGGTGAAGTGCCTTGCCGCTCTCCGCTCCGCGGACGAGATCGCCGCCGCTCGGGGCAAGACCGCGGAGCAGCTGCTTGGCAAGCGAGGCGCCGAGGCGGCTCGCAAGCCGCACGAGGTCATTGCGCGACCCGCGCCGGCCTTCCCGTTCGGAGGCTCACGTGGCCGATAAGAGGGTGGCGCAGGACGCCGGTACAATGCTTCGCGTCACCTGGGTCCGCTCGACGATCGGCCACAGGGCCGGAGCGCGAGGCACCGTCCGCGCGCTCGGACTGCATCGGCTCCACCAGACGATCGAGCTCGCCGACACGCCGGTCAACCGCGGGATGCTCCGCCGCGTCGCCTTCCTGGTGACGGTCGAGGAGCCGCGTGCCGGCGTGGCCGCCACCGAGAAGGACGCCTGATGAAACTGCACGATCCACGCCCGAACAAGGGTGCGCACAAGCCGTCGCGTCGCCTTGGGCGCGGCCACGGGTCCGGGCGCGGAAAGACCGCCGGGCGCGGAACCAAGGGCCAGAAGTCGCGAGCCGGTGGAGGCATTCCGGCCTGGTTCGAGGGCGGCCAGACGCCCCTCCACATCCGGACGCCGAAGCTCCACGGCTTCAAGAACCGATTCCGCGTCGAGTACGCGGCCATCAACCTGGCGCGGCTCAGCGACGTGGCGCCCGGCACCCTGATCACGCCGGACGTGCTTCGTCACGACGGCCTGCTTCGCGACCAGAAGACGCGTCCGCAGCCGGTCAAGATCCTGGGCGGTGGCGAGGCGCCCCGCGGCGTCACGATTCACGCTCATGCCTTTACGCAGTCGGCGGTCGAAAAGCTCGAGTCGGCGGGTAGCGTGGCGCAGCTGATCAGCTGGCCGGACGGGGCCCCGGTTGAGCGCACCGACGAGACCAGCGTCGAGGCACCGCCGAGCGAGCCGATCTCCGAGGAAGCCGCAGCTGCCGAGCCCGAAGCGCCGGCCCGGGCCGACGTACCGACTGCCACCGACGAGAGCGAGAGCGGGTCCTAGCCTTGATCGAGTCGCTGGTCACCGCCTTCCGCGCACCGGACATCCGGCGCAAGATCCTCTTCACGCTCGGGATCCTGCTCGTCTTCCGTGCCCTGACCAACGTGCCCGTAGCCGGTGTCAATCAGGAAAACCTGGCAGACCTGTTCAACTCGAACCAGCTGCTCGGCCTGCTCGACCTCTTCTCGGGCGGTGGCCTGGCGACCGCGTCGATCATCGGGATGGGGGTCAACCCGTACATCAACGCCAGCATCATCATGCAGCTGATGCAGGGGGTCATCCCCAGCCTCGGCGAGCTTGCGCGCGAGGGCGAGTACGGCCGCAACCGGCTGAACCAGTACACCCGCCTGCTGACGGTGCCGATGGCGTTCGCCCAGGGCTACGGCTTCTCCGTCCTGCTCCAGGCGAATAACGTCATCCCCCCGTCACCGCTCTTCAGCTTCGAGACGCTTACGCTGCTCGTGTCGTTCACCGCGGGCACGATCCTGCTGATGTGGCTCGGCGAGCTGATCAGCGAGCGCGGCCTGGGGAATGGCATCAGCTTCATCATCTTTGCGGGCATCGTGGGCCGGCTGCCGCACAGCGCGGAGCCGGTCGTCTCGGGCCCCGACGGGCTGATCAAGATCATCCCGTTCATCATCATCGCGATCGTCGTCATCGCCGGGGTCGTCTTCATCAACGAAGGCCAGCGTCGGATCCCGGTGCAGTACGCGAGCCGCGTTCGCGGACGGCGCATGTACCAGGGCCAGACCCAGTACCTGCCGCTGAAGGTGACCATGGCCGGCGTGATCCCGATCATCTTCGCCATCAGCATCCTGCTCTTCCCGGCGCAGATCGCCCAGTACTTCACCGCGTCGTCGATCGACTGGGTCCGCTCGAGCGCCGAGTTCGTCGTGGCCAATCTGAGCTCCAGCAACCCGCTGGTGTATGGCGTGCTGTACTTCATGCTGGTCGTCTTCTTCACCTACTTCTACACGGCCTTCCAGTTTCGGCCCGATCAGACGGCCGACTATCTGCGCAAGAACGGCGGCTTCATCCCGGGAATCCGGCCGGGTAAACCGACCGAGGAGTTTCTGGGGCGGGTCACCAACCGGATCACGCTCGGCGGCGCCCTCTTCCTGGCGTCCCTCGCCGTGCTGCCCCTCCTTGTTTCGACGGCCATCCCGGGCACGAGCGGCCTGCAGCTCGGTGGCACGAGCATCCTGATCGTGGTCAGCGTGGTGGTCGAAACGATGAAACAGCTCGAGGCGCAGATGTTGATGCGTCACTACGAGGGCTTCATCCGGTGACCGGGGCGGGCCACGGCCCGACGGCGTCGCACAACGGGCGACGGATCCTCCTCCTGGTCGGCCCGGTCGGCGCCGGCAAAGGGACCCAGGCAGCCGCCATGAGCGCGGAGCTCGGCCTCGTCCATCTTGCCTCGGGCAACCTCTTTCGCCAGGCGCTGCGCGACGGAAGCGAACTTGGTGAGCGCGCCCGTGCCTACATGGAACGCGGCGATCTGGTGCCCGATGACATCACCATCGGCATGTTCATGGAGAAGCTCGCGGCGCCGGCCGCTTCGAACGGCGCCATCCTCGATGGTTTCCCGCGGACGGTCACCCAGGCCCGGGCGCTCGACGCCACGCTGGCGGAGCGTGGACAGCGGATCGAGCGGGTGATCTCCATCGAGGTGCCGATCGAGGAGCTCGTGGCCCGCGTGGCGGGACGGCGGGTCTGCCCGTCATGCGGAACCCCGTACCACCTCGCCGGGGAGCCCCCCAGCGTTCCCGGGCACTGCGATCGGGACGGGACGACGCTCATCCAGCGCGACGATGACCGCCCCGAGGTGGTGCGGGCACGCCTCGCCAAGCAGGTGGCGCCGATGCTCGAGGTGCTGGAGCACTACGATCGGACGGGGATCGTGCATCGCATCGACGGCACCTTGCCGATTCCGACGGTGACGCGCGCCATCCTGGACGAGCTGACCGGCCCTGCAGGTCGCTGAGCGATGGGGATCCCGGCCCGCGGCGGCGCCGTCACCATCAAGCGTCCCGAAGAGATCGCCAGCATGCGCCGCGCCGGTGCGATCCTGGTTGATGTGCTCGAGGCCCTGGAGCGCGAACTCCGACCGGGGATCACGACTGCAGCCCTGGACCACATTGCGGAGGAGATCATCACCGATGCCGGTGCCGTCCCCTCGTTCAAGGGCTATGGGACCAACCCGCCCTTCCCCGCCTCGATCTGCGCGTCGGTCAACGACGAGGTCGTGCACGGCATCCCATCACCGAGGCGGCTCCTCAACGAGGGGGACATCGTGGGCCTCGACGTCGGCTGCATCTGGCAGGGGTGGCACGCGGACTGTGCCCGGACGTGGCCGGTCGGCCGGGTGCCGCGCCGCACACAGGAACTGATCGACGCGACTCGCCGCGGGATGGAGGCGGGGATCGCGATGGCGGTCCCGGGAAACCGCCTGGGCGATATCGGTGCCGCCATCGAGGCGGTGGCGCATGAGCATGGTCTGGGAATCGTGCGACCGCTGGTGGGCCATGGCATCGGTCGCGCCATGCACGAGGCGCCGAATGTGCCGAACTACGGCAGGGCCGGCACCGGGATGCGGATCGAGGCGGGCATGTGCTTCGCCATCGAGCCGATGTTCAACATCGGCGGGGACGCCGTCTACCTCCTCGACGACGATTGGACGGTCGCGACCGCTGATCGGAGCCTGTCGGCGCACTTCGAAAACACGATCGCCGTGGCCGACGGCGGGCCGCAGGTTCTGACCTCGCGGTGAGGCGTATCGGTCCGTCTGGCCCGTTGTCTGCCGCCGCGGGGTTCGTGTATACTCCACTGTCCGTGGGTCGCCGGTTGCGGCGGCCTTTCCGTGTGTGCAACACCCCGCGTCAATGATCAGATCGAAGGTGCGTAGCGCTTGGTGAAGAAAGATGCGATCGAGGTCGAGGGAGAAGTAATCCTTCCGCTTCCGAACGCGATGTTCAGGGTACGACTCGAGGATGGGCACGAGGTTCTCGCGCACATCTCCGGGAAGTTGCGCCAGAACTTCATCCGCATCACGCCAGGCGACACGGTTCGCGTCGAGCTGTCCCCCTATGACCTCACCCGAGGTCGCATCACCTACAGGATGAGATGAAGGTTTCTGCCTCGGTTAAGCCGCGATGTGAGCGATGCAAGGTGATCAAGCGCTCCGGCGTGGTGATGGTCATCTGCGTCGTCCCCAAGCACAAGCAGCGGCAGGGATAGGCGAGCCATGGCACGCATTGCCGGCGTCGACATTCCGCGAGACAAGCGGACGGTCATCTCGCTCACCTACATTCACGGAATCGGCCCCACGTCGGCGCGCCAGGTCATGGTCGCTGCGAACGTGGCAGAAGCGACGCGCGTGAAGGATCTCACCGAGGAAGAGGTCAACCGCATCCGCGAGGTGATCGACCGCCGCTTCAAGGTGGAGGGCGATCTCCGCCGCGAAGTGAGCATGAATATCAAGCGCATGATGGAGATCGGCTCCTATCGGGGCCTTCGTCATCGTCGCAATCTGCCCGTCCGCGGGCAACGCACCAAGACGAACGCCCGACAGCGTCGTGGACCGCGCAAGACGGTCGGCGTCCGGCGCAAGAAGTAGTCATCAACATCCGTCCCGGATTGCCACAGGAGATTCATGGCTGAGCGGAAGCGCGCGACGCGCACCAAGAAGCGAGAGAAGAAGAACGTGCCGGTCGGGCACGTGCATATCCAATCGACCTTCAACAACACGATCGTGACCATCACCGATCCGACCGGGAACACCGTGAGTTGGGGAAGTTCCGGGCTGGTCGGTATCAAGGGCTCCCGCAAGAGCACGCCGTACGCGGCTTCGCAGACGGCCGAAGGTGCCGCCCGCCGCGCCATGGAGCACGGGATGCGCCAGGTCGAGGTGTTCGTCAAGGGGCCCGGCGCGGGCCGCGAGCAGGCGATCCGCTCCCTCCAGACCGCAGGCCTGGAGGTGACCGCCATCACCGACGTGACGCCCATTCCGCACAACGGCTGCCGCCCGCCCAAGCGGCGCAGGGTCTGAGGCAGGGATGGCACGTTACACCGACCCGGTCTGCCGCATCTGCCGCCGCGAGGGGCTCAAGCTCTTCCTCAAGGGCAGCCGGTGCTTCAGCAAGAAGTGCGCGTTCGAGCGCCGCAGCACCCCGCCGGGGATGAACACTCAGCGACGCCGCAAGGTCAGCGAGTACGGCATCCAGCTGCGCGAGAAGCAGAAGGTGCGCCGCAGCTACTCCGTCCTCGAGAAGCAGTTCCGCAATTACTTCGAGAAGGCCGACCAGCGCACCGGGATGACCGGCGAGAACCTGCTGCGGCTGCTCGAGATGCGCCTCGACAACGTCGTCTTTCGGATGGGCTTCGCCCGCTCGCGGGCGGAGGCGCGCCAGCTGGTGACCCACGGCCACTTCAGCGTGAACGGCCGGCCCACCAATATCCCGAGCTTCAACGCCACGGTTGGCGATCGGATCGAGGTCCGGGAGAGCCGCCGCGGTCGGTTGATCTTCCAGGTTGCCGTCGAGACGATGAAGGCGGCGCAGATCCCCGAGTGGGTGAGCGTCGATCCGTCAAAGCTTTCCGGTTCGGTACTCGCCGAGCCGCTCCGCGAGCAGATGCCGCTCGAATTCAACGAGCAGCTCGTCGTCGAGTACTACTCGCGCTAGCAGGAGTCTTACCCGTTCATGATCGAACTTGAATCCACGCCGACCACCCGCATCGAGGAGGTCGAGTCGCGCGGCAACCTCTCCGTCTTCGAGGTCAACCCCCTGGCCGATGGCTACGGGGTGACCCTCGGGAACGCGCTGCGGCGCGTCCTGCTGAACTCGCTGGAGGGGGCCGCCGTGACCTCCATCCAGGTGCACAAGGTCTTTCACGAGTTCAGCACCATCGACAACGTCAAGGAGGACCTCACCCAGATCGTCCTCAACATCAAGAAGCTGCGCCTGCGATCGTTCGCCCACCACGCCGTCACGCTCAAGCTGGTGAAGCACGGTGCCGGCCAGGTGACCGCGGCCGACATCGCCGAGACCGCCGATGTGGAGATCGTCAACCCCGATCTGGTGCTGCTGACGCTCGATTCCGACGCCGGGTCGATCGAGATGGACCTCACCGTCGAGACCGGGGTCGGATACCGCCCGGCTGAGCACGCCGAGGACCTGCCAATCGGCATCATCCCCGTTGACGCCATCTTCACGCCGGTGCGCCGCGTGAACTTCGTCGTCAGCGACACGCGGGTCGGGCAGATGACCAACTTCGACCGCCTGACCCTGGAGATCGAGACCGACGGCACGACCACCGCGCAGGCTGCCCTCTCCGAGGCCGCCGATATCCTGGTGCGTGAGTTCGGCCGCTTCACCGAGATCGGTCGCCGCGCGGCCATGGCCGATGATGCGATCCCGCAGGTCAGTGCCAATCTGCTCGAGGCTCCCATCGAGGAGCTCGATCTACCGATGCGTGCCTATAACAGCCTGAAGCGCAACAACATCACCAAGATCGGTCAGCTGCTGGCCCTCGGCGACGACGAGCTGCTCCGGATGCGCAACTTCGGCAAGAAGAGCCTTGACGAGATGAAGGAGCGCCTTGCTCTCCGCGGGTTTGCTCCCCCAGAGGCCGCCGCGTCGAATGCGGACGAGTCCGATCTCCCCGCCGCCGCCGAGCTGGACGAGGCGGCAGCCGCAGAACTCGACCGGGAAGGCTGATCCATGCCACATCGGTTGGCCGGTCGCAAGCTCGGTCGGGGGAGCGCTCACCGTTACCACATGCTGGACAACCTGGCGGTGGCGGTACTGCGCTACGAGAAGCTGAAGACCACCGAGGCGAAGGCCAAGGAGGTGCGCGGCATCGTGGATCGGATGATCACGCTGGCCAAGCGCGGAGATCTGTCTGCACGCCGGTCCCTCATTGCATCAATGCCGCACGAGCCCCTCATCGTCGACAAGCTGATGGGTGAGCTCGCGGAGAAGTACGCGGACAGGGCCTCCGGGTACACGCGGATCGTGAAGATCGGGCAGCGTCTCGGTGACGCCGCGCCGATCGTGCAGATCGAGCTGGTCTGACCGGCTCGCAGAACCAGGTCGCAATGATCTCGCCCGGGTTGCAGCGATGCGCGCGAGCGGTGATTGCCTACGACGGAACCGACTTCGCCGGCTCCCAGCTCCAGCCGAACGCTCGGACGGTGCAGGGGGAGTTGGAGGAGGCGCTTAACAGACTGACCGGCGAGCGGGTGCGAGTCCGCTTCGCCGGGCGAACCGATGCCGGGGTGCACGCCACCGGCCAGGTCGCGGCCTTCTGTATCGCTCGCCGCCGGCGCGGTGAGGAGATCAGTTGGCCGGAATTGCGGCGAAGGCTGAATGCCATGCTGCCGCGTGACCTGGCGGTACGATCACTCCGCGCCGCGCCCCCGGGATTCGACCCGCGGCGCGACGCTCGTCTCCGGGTCTACCGCTACCGCGTCAGGATGGCGGGCGACAAGCGGCCGACGGACCGGCATCGGACGCTCGAGATCGGCGACCGGCTCAACGTGGCGGCCATGCGTGCCGCCGCCGCGGAGCTCCTCGGCGAACGCGACTTTGCGGCGCTCGGGAGCGACCTGCGGGGACGGACAGTGAGGCACCTCACGGAGGTGTCGATCGTCCGCCGCGGAACCAGCGTGGAGATCCGTGTCACGGCGAACGCCTTCCTGCGGCGCATGGTGCGCAGCATTGCGGCTCTCCTCCTCGAGGCGGGGCGCGGAAGATTGACACCGGGCGAAGTTGCCGGGATGCTCGACGCCGGGAAGCGCGCCCTCGATGGGCGGGCGGCTCCGGCATGCGGGCTGACGCTCGAGCGGGTCATCTATTCGAATACGGGTTCGGCCACCGATAGCCGGGGCCGCGCGGAACAGGGCGAGAGGACGAGAGTGTGAAGACGTACGCAGTCAAGGCGAGCGAGATCGAGCGGCGCTGGTGGCTGGTCGACGCGAGCGACCAGACGCTTGGGCGGCTGGCTACCCGCATCGCCACGCTGCTCGAAGGAAAGCACAAGGCGATCTACTCGCCCCACCTGGATACGGGAGACCACGTGGTGGTCCTGAATGCCGCGAAGATCAAGGTGACCGGCAACAAGTTGACCCAGAAGCAGTACTACCGACACTCGAACTATCCAGGGGGCCTGAAGCAGGAGAGCCTCGCATCGCTGCTCGAGCGGAAGCCGGAGCTCGTCATCGAGCGAGCCGTCAAGGGGATGCTCCCGCAGAATCGCCTCGGCCGGGCAATGTTCAAGAAACTCAAGGTCTACGCAGGAGCGGACCACCCACACCAGGCCCAGCAGCCGACCGCTGCCGAGCTGTAGCGAGGATAATCAACACGTGAGCACGAGCTACGTCTACGGCACCGGGCGGCGCAAGGAAGCCACCGCCCGCGTCCGCCTCCTTCCCGGCGATGGCAGCATCGTCGTGAACGGCAAGGACGCTGCGGACTACTTCGGCGGGACCGCCGGGCTGGCGCAGCTGCGGCTTCCCTTCCGCGTGACCGAGACGGAAGGCCGCTACTCCGCCAGCGTGCTGGTGGCCGGTGGCGGATTCTCGGGCCAGGCCGGCGCCATTCGGCACGGCATCGCCCGTGCGCTGGTCAGCGCACACCCCGATTCGCGCGGCGCACTCCGGGCGGCGGGCATGCTGACGCGCGACCCGAGGGCCAAAGAGCGCAAGAAGTACGGCCTCAAGCGGGCGCGCAAGGCGCCGCAGTACACCAAGCGCTAGCACGGCACCGACCACCGGCACGATGCAGCACAAAGGGACTCCGGCAAGTTCGCCGGGGTCCCTTTGGTATCATCGGATCCCTTGCTAGACGCCATCACGGACTTCTTCGAGACCTTCCTGCGCGGCAGTTGGACGGCGCTCATCGACATTGCCCTCGTGGCGATCCTCATCTACTGGATGTTCATCCTGATCCGTGGAACGCGGGCGCTGCGCATCGTCATCGGGCTGACGATGGTCTACCTGGTCTACCTGGTGGCCGACGCTGCCGACCTGCGGCTCCTGTCGAACCTGCTGCAGACCGGGGCCGTGGTCGGCCTGTTCGCGATCGTGGTCGTATTCCAGCCCGAGCTGCGGCGGGGGCTCGAGCAGATCGGACGATTTGGGTCGTTCAACCGATTCTTCGTCAGCGCCGATGTCTCGTCAGCCGAGCGGGTGGCACGCGAGATCAGCCGTGCGGCACGCCTGATCGCCGGATCGCGGCACGGCGCGCTGATCGTCCTGGAGCGGGAGACCGGCCTGGCCGACCTGGCCGAGTCGGCGGTGCTGCTGCATGCGGACCTGCGCGCGGAGCTGCTCGCCACGCTCTTCTACACCGGGACGGCGCTGCACGATGGCGCGGTGATCGTCACCGGCGAGAAGATCCTGGCCGCGGGAGTCGTCCTGCCGCTCTCGCAGAACGTCCTGGACTCGGAACGCTACGGCACTCGTCATCGTGCCGCCATCGGTATCAGCGAGCAGTCGGACGCGATCATCGTGGTCGTCAGCGAAGAGACCGGATCGGTGTCGCTCGTGCTGCGCGGGCGCATCGAGCGCAACCTCACCGAGGAACAGCTGCGCCGGCGAATCCTGAACCTGATCCGCCCCCAGCAGCCGCGCCGCCAGGCACCCCTGCTGCGGCGCACGCTGGAGGGCCGCTGGGGAGTCCCCGCCGACGATGACACGCAGCCGATCGACCCCGAGGAGCGGGTGGTCATCCCCGCACCGGATGACGCCCTGCCCGTCGGCGGCGAGCCCGCGGCGGTCGGTGGAGCAACGGAGCGGAAGCGTCCGTAGATGAGCTGGCTCGTACGCAACTGGCCACTCAAGCTCGGCGCGCTGCTGCTGGCCACCATCCTGTACACCGGCCTCGTCTTCTCCGGTTCGTTCTCGGAGCAGACATTTCCCGGCGTACCGATTGTGACCCTGGGCCAGCCGCAGGGCTCCTACCTCATGACCCAGCAGCTCGACACCGTCGATATTCGCTACCGCATCGCCACCGATGCCCCGGCGCGGGTGACGATCGACTCGTTCGCCGTGACGGTCGACCTGAGCGGCTACGACATGGACCTGGCGCCGCAGCGCCAGTCGCTGCCCCTGCGGGTGCGTGCGGTGAGCGAGGGACTCACGATCCTGTCGTACGAGCCGAGCGCTGTGTCGGTCTCGATTGACGTGCTTGGCGAGCGCCAGGTCCGCGTCACGGTCGACTCGGGGGAGGTGCCTCCAGGCCTGGAGATTGGGGCGCCGCAGCTGGGCGATCAGCTGGTCACGGCGAGCGGTCCGGCCAGCCTTCTCGCGCGCGTGGATCATGCGGTGGCGCGCGTGCGCATTGATCAGTCCGGCATCGACGTGTCGGCCCAGGTCGAACTCGACCCGGTGGACGTGGATGGCCGTACCGTGGCCTCGGTCGAGCTCACCCCCTCAACGACGCACGTAGAGATCGACGTGAGCACGGTGGAGACGAGCAAGACGGTACCGGTGCGGCCGATCCTGTCCGGCACGCCGGCACCCGGCTACGAGATCGCCAGCGTGGCCGTGGACCCGGCGGTGATCACGCTGCTCGGTTCCCCCGAGGCTCTCGCGGCAATCACGGAGGTGGTCACCGAGCCGATCTCCCTGGCAGGCGCCACCGCGACCCTGGCCGTGCCGGGTGTCCTCGTCATTCCGCCGGACACGCGGGCGGCGAGCGAGGCGCCCGAACCGACGGTCACGGTCAACCTGCGGGCAGCCATCCTGGCGCGGACCTTTGTGCTGGCCGTGCAGTGTGCCGGCGAGCCGGTCGGGAGCGCCTGCCTGCCGCAGGTCGGCCAGGTGGCGGTTATCCTTCGAGGCACCCTTGCGGCGCTCGATGCCGTCGATCCGGGCATCTTGACGGTGATCCTGGATGTGGCCGGCCTCGGACCCGGCACGCACGCCGTCGTGCCGTCGCTGGCCACGCCTGGCGGCCTGCTGCTGGTCGGCATCTCGCCGGGATCGGTGACCGTGGTGATCACGCCGCCCGCGACGCCGTCGGCGACGCCGGCGGCCGCTTGATGGGTCGCCTCTTCGGCACCGATGGGATTCGCGGCGTTGCCAACGTCGACCTGACCCCGACGCTCGCCCACGACCTCGGCCGCGCGGTCGGCCACCTGCTTGACGCTCGGGGCCGGCAGGTGGTGATCGGACAGGACACCCGTCGATCAGGGGACATGCTCGTCGCGGCGACGGCGGCGGGGCTGGCATCGGTGGGTGTCGATGCCGTCGAGGTCGGGGTCGTGACCACGCCCTGCCTGGCGTACATCGCCGAAACGGGCGAATTCGCCGCGGGGATCATGGTCTCCGCCTCGCACAATCCGGCCGACGACAACGGTCTGAAGGTGGTGTCGGGCGGCCGCAAGTTTGACGACGAGGCCGAAGAGGAACTGGAGCGGCTGATCCTGCGTGCAGAATCGCTGCCCGGCGGCACGAACGCCGGGCTGGGTAGGATCGTCCGCGACGATTCGTGGATCGAACGGTACCGCGATCACCTGCGCATCGCGGCCGGAGATGCGCTGGCCGGGCTTCGCATCGGCCTCGACTGCGCCAACGGCTCCGCCAGCGTCATCGCGCCCGATCTGTTCCGCGAACTGGGAGCCCGGGTCACTGCGCTGGGTGCCAGCCCGGATGGGGCCAACATCAACCTCGGATCTGGTTCGACTCACCCCGAGGCGCTTGCCGCCGCAGTCCGTTCCGAGGGCCTTGACCTTGGGCTCGCGTTCGACGGTGATGGCGATCGCCTGATCGCGGTGGACGAGCGCGGGAGCCTCGTCGACGGCGACAAGGTGATGGGAATCTGTGCCCTCGCCCGCCTCGCGGAGGGCACGTTGCGGAACGGGATCCTGGTTGCCACGGTGATGAGCAACGCGGGATTGGAACGCGCCATCGTCGCTGCCGGCGGGAAGATGCTGCGCACGCCGGTCGGGGACCGCCACGTGCTCGAGGCGATGGAGCGCGCCGACGCGGTCCTCGGGGGCGAGCAGTCCGGGCACATCATCTTTCGCGATCGCGCCTCGACCGGCGACGGAATGCTGACCGCCATCGAGCTGATCCGTACGGTGCGCGCGGCGGGCGGGCCGAGCCTCGGCGAGCTGGCCGACCGAATTCCGATCGTTCCGCAGGTGATGATAAACTCAGCCGTCCGCCACCGGGATCAATGGGAGCTCGATCCCGAGTTCGCCAGCGCAGTGGCCCGCGCGGAAGCCCGGCTGGGCGCGCAGGGGCGGATCCTGGTACGACCTTCGGGGACCGAGCCCATGATTCGGATCATGGTCGAGGGCGACGATGCCGGCGAGATCGAAGAGATTGCCAGGGGCCTCTCCGAGCTGGCAGTCGGGCGCCTGAACTAGAGGAGGAGGCGAGCGTATGTGCGGCATCGTCGGCTATGTCGGCCAGCGCGACGCGGCCCCCATCCTGCTTGAGGGCCTGCGGCGACTCGAGTACCGCGGCTACGACTCAGCGGGCATTGCGCTGGTGACCTCGGAAGGAAAGGTCTTCATCGAGAAGAAGGCCGGGAAGCTGACGAACCTCACCGACCACCTCAACGGGGAGACTCCGGCGGGGGGCCCGGGGATCGCGCACACCCGCTGGGCCACCCACGGCCGGCCGACCGATCTCAACGCCCACCCGCACACGGACTGCACCGGCAAACTCGCCCTGATCCACAACGGCATCATCGAGAACTACGCTGAGATCAAGCGCCGCCTGACCGCCTCCGGCCACCGCTTCTCGTCCGACACCGACACGGAGGTCCTCGTCCACCTGATCGAGGAGCACTACGCCGGTGACCTGGTCGAGGCCGTGCGCCGTGCCCTGAACGATGTTCGCGGTGCCTACGCCATTGGGGTCATGCACGCCGACCACCCGGACCGGATCGTCGGGGCCCGCATGAACGTGCCGCTCATCGTGGGACTCGGTGATGGCGAGGGATTCCTGGCCAGCGACGTGCCGGCCATCCTGGAGCACACCAAGAACGTGGTGATCCTGCACGAGGGCGACATCGCCGACGTGACCGCCGCCGGGGTGCGGATCATCGATCTCGACGGCTCGAGGGTCGACCGCGAGGTGACGCGGATTCGGTGGAGCATCGAAGCTGCGGAGAAGGGCGGTTTCCCGCACTTCACGCTCAAGGAGATCTACGAGCAGCCGCACGCCATCCAGGAGGCGCTCCGCGGGCGGGTGGATGGCCACGGCAACGTCAGTCTCGTCGAGCTCGACGAGATCGAGGAGAAGCTGCGCCGCGTCGAGCGGGTCTATCTCGTCGGCTGCGGGACAGCGCGATACGCGGGCCAGGTCGGCGCCCACCTGATCCAGGAATGGGCGGGATTGCCGGCGGCGAGCCAGATCGGCTCCGAGATGCGCTACTCGCCACCCCCAATCGACGATCGCACGCTCGTCATCAGCGTCAGCCAGTCCGGCGAAACGGCCGATACGCTGGCCCCCCAGAAGCTGGCCGCGGAGCGCGGTGCCACCATCGTGGTGGTCACCAACGTGGTCGGCAGCGCCATCACCCGCGAGGCCGACGCGATCTGCTACCTGCAGGCGGGACCGGAGGTGGCGGTTGCCTCGACGAAGGCGTTCGTCACCCAGGTGGTCGTGCTGCAGATGATCGCCCTGCACCTCGCGCGACTGCGCGGGACGCTCACCGATCGCCAGCTCCGCTCATTCGGGCTCGCCCTGCGTGAGCTTCCCGCGCAGACTGCGGAGACGCTGAAGCTCGCCCCGCAGATCAAGAAGCTGGCCCGCACGTGGACCGACGTTCGGAGCGTCATGTTCATCGGCCGCGCCCTCGGGTATCCGATCGCCCTGGAGGGCGCGCTGAAGCTCAAGGAGCTGTCGTACGTGCACGCCGAGGGCTACGCCGCCGGCGAGCTGAAACACGGCCCGATCGCGCTTCTCGACCCGCACACGCCGCTCGTCGCCGTCGCGACCAGGGGGGCGACCTACGAGAAGGTGGTGAGCAACATCGCCGAGGTCCGCGCCCGGGAGGCCCCGGTGGTTGCCGTGGCAACGGTGGGGGACGAGGAGATCGGCCACTACGCCCAGGATGTCTTCTACGTCCCGGAGACGCTCGAGCCGATGTCCGCGGTGGTCGCGATGCTGCCGTTGCAGCTGCTGGCCTACGAGGTCGCGGTAGCGCGGGGCACCGACGTGGACCAGCCGCGCAACCTGGCCAAGTCGGTCACGGTCGAATAGTCGGACTTGACGCCAGCGGAATGAGCCGCCACGAGATCGGGGTGGACCTGATCGACATCGACCGCATCGTCGCGCTGCTCGGTCGTTTTCCGGATCGCTTCCGCGCGCGCGTGCTGACCGATGGCGAGGCCCGCTACTGCGGCAGCAAGGTCGAACGCATCGCCGGTCGGTGGGCGGCCAAGGAGGCGATCAGCAAGGTGCTCGGCCTCGGGGTCCGGGGCGTCGGATGGCGCGAGATCGAGATCCTGCCCAACCGGGCCGGCGCCCCGCAGGTGCTGCTCCACCGGCGGGCGGCCGCGCGAGCGGCCGCCCTGGGGCTCGGCGACGTGACGGTCACCATCTCGCACGAACGCCGAATGGCGATCGCCGTGGCGGTGGCTCACCGCAGCGACGGGCCCTAGCGAAGTGGCCGTCGCCTCGCTGACGCAGGGCTGGGTCGCCAAACGGCTGCCCGATCGCCCGGCGCGCGCTCACAAGGGGACCTTCGGGCGACTCCTGATCGTGGCCGGCTCTCTCGAATATGCAGGAGCAGCGCTGCTCACCGGGCTCGGGGCGATTCGTGCCGGCGTCGGCCTCGCCTGCCTGGCCACACCCGAGGCGGTCGGTGTTCGACTGCTCGGTCTTGTGCCCGAGTTGACCTCGATGCTGCTCGTCGAGGAGGCCCCCGGCCTGACTGCACCGGCCGGATGGCGCCGCCTGGTGGCCGAGGTCCCGAACTACGAGGCGCTGGCCATCGGGCCGGGCCTTGGTCGTCAGCCGGCGACGCTGCGGCGGGCGCGCAACTTCATCGGCGAGCTGCGCCGCCCGGCCGTGGTCGATGCCGACGCCCTGATCGCCCTGGCCGAGAGCGATCGCTGGTGGCACGCGGTCGGCGGGCCGCTGGTGCTGACCCCCCACCCCGGCGAGTTCGCCAGGTTGAGCCGCCTGCCCGCCGGCGAGCGGCTCTCCGACGATGACGACGTGCGCCTTGAAGCGGCGCGCGAGGCGGCGCGACGCTGGGGCCAGGTGGTGGTCCTCAAGGGTGCCCGCACGGTGATTGCCGGCCCGGCAGGCGAGCTGGTGCGCTCCGATATCGCCACACCGGCGCTTGCCACGGCAGGCAGCGGGGACGTGCTCGCCGGCGCCATCGGGGCATTCCTCGCCGCGGGTCTGGCGCCGTTCGATGCGGCCGGCTGTGGAGTGGCCGTTCACGGTGCGGCGGGACTCCTGGCCGAGGATCGGATCGGACGCGCCGGCGTTGTGGCACGCGACCTGGCGAACCTGCTCCCCGAGGCGATTGTGCAGCTGGGCGGCGGGCGATCCGGATGACCACCTACGCGGCACGCAGCCCGCATCGCGCGTGGATCGAGATCGATCACTCAGCCCTGGTCGAGAACCTGGCGCAGCTCCGCCGGCGCGCGGGGAGCGGTCGCGAGATGATCGCGGTGGTCAAGGCGAACGCCTATGGCCACGGAGCAATCGAGGTGAGCCGCACCCTGGTTCGCCATGGGGTCGAGCGCCTCGCCGTCGCCACGCTGGGTGAAGGGATCGCGCTGCGCGATGCCGGCATCAGCGTCCCGATCCTGGTCTTGTGGGGCCTTGGCGCGCCGGAGGCCGCGGCCGCGGTCGCCGCGAGCCTCGAGGCGATCGTGTATGACCGCCCCGGCATCGAACTGCTGGCACGCGCGGCGGCCGACGTGGGCGCACGGGCATCGGTCCATCTCAAGGTGGACTCCGGCCTCGGGCGACAGGGGAGCGAGCCCGCGGCCGCGGTCGAGTTGGCGCTGCTCGTGGCGCGCAGTCGACACCTGCACCTCGTCGGAACGATGAGCCACCTGGCCGTTCCCGGCGAGGACGACGCCTACACCGATGTGCAGCTGCTTCGGCTCGCCCAGGCGCTTGATGCCATGCGATCGGCCGGCATCGATCCCGGGCTCGTCCACGTCGCCGGGACGGGCGGCCTGCTGGCCGACGCCGCTCCGTTCGCCGACGCCATCCGCCCAGGGCTCGGGCTCTACGGCATGCTCCCCGCGTGGGCAGCATCAAGCGACCATGGCCTCCGCCCGATCCTGTCGCTGCGAGCATTGCCGCTGCGTGTCTATGACCTGCCGGCGGGAGCGGCGATCGGGTACGGGCTTCGATACCGCGCCGAGCGAGCAACGCGGATCGCCACCCTCGGGATCGGTTACGGCGACGGCTGGCCACGCGCGCACGCCAACAACGGCCGCGTCCTGGTGCGAGGCACGGTTCGTCCGATCGTCGGAGCGGTCAGCATGGACGGCATCACCGTCGATCTCGGCGATCTCCATGATGTAACCTACGACGACGAGTTCGTCCTGATCGGCGAGCAGTTGAACGCCCGCATCAGCGCCGATGAGGTCGCGGCCGAGCGACGCACCATCAACTACGAAGTAACGACCGCCCTCCGCGACCGCCTCCCGCGCGTGCATCTACCGGAGGTGACCGCGGACGCCGGGTGAGGTCGTCGAGCGAGCGACCAATCGACCATGCCTGACCCGAAGCAATCCGACCCGCAAGCCAGATCGTCAGCGCCGACGATGGACCCCGGGCGCGACGAAGCGCTCGCGTCGATTTCTCGCGACCTCGCGCAACGCGGGCTGGCCGCCCCGGCCGCCATCCTGCTCGATGCGCATCGCCCGCTCCTGCCGATCCTCCGCCTGGCGGGGATCTTTCTGGCGCCCTTCGCCGGCCCGCTGCTGGGCAGGTGGCGCCTCGACCGACTGGTCGCCGCCGGAGCCGACTCGGCGGCCTACGACCGGCTGGCCGGGCGGCTCGCGACGCACCGCACCGCGTCCAGCGCCGCGCCCAGTAGCGGGCCCGGCGAGCAGGAAGCCTAGATGCCGAATATTGGCGAGTTCGCTGCCTGGCTGGTGGGGCTCATCGCGGGTGCGATGGAGGACTCCTCCATGCGCCTCGGGCCGGTCTCGACGATCGCCCTGCTGCTCGTCCCGCTGGTGCTCCTCTCGCTCGTCGCTCGTCCACGCGCTCGATGGGCGGGGCGGGACCTCGGCCGGCTCGCCGCGGTTGGGCATGCCATGGCACGGGCCGCCGAGTCGGGCACCTCCGCCATCGTCTCCATCGGCAGCGCGGGGATCACCCGCGCCACGGGAGCACTCGATCGTCTCCAGACGGTGGCGGCGCTCCCCATCCTCGCGCACGTCGCACGCGCAGCAGCACGAGCCGGTGTCCCGCTCCGGGTAATCACCAACGATCCGATCGCGGCGCTGCTCGCCGAGGGTGTGCTCATCGATGCCCATCGCCGCACAAACACACCGGAGCGGGCGGTGAACTCATCGGTCGAATTCGTCGGAGAGGGGCGGCCCGTCGCCGGCGCGAGCGCGATGGCCCTCCCCGGGGACCATGGGGTTGCCGTCGTGGCAGGCGGCCTCGCCGAGGAGGGCATGCTGGTGCTCGGAGGACTTCTCGCCCCATCGTCGTGGGGGATCGGTGGCACGGCGGCGATGTCGCAGGCGGTCGGTCCGCTGCTCGAGGCGGACGGCGTGATGATCGGGCCGGAGCTCTTCCAGGCGCCCGCCGATCTCGCGGGCAGCCACGACGCGCGACTCGCGGTGCATGCCGCGAACCGCCTCCTGTGGACCGCCATTGCGGTGATCCTGATTGCATCGCTGGCGGTGGCAGCCGGAGCCCCCGATCCGGCCGGCTTTCTGACGAGTCGCTGAGCTGATGCGTCGATCCCTGACCGCGGGCCTGGCGCTTGCCACCGGCACAATTCTGCTGCTCGATCTGCTCATCCTCAACCCGTCACTCGAACTGCTGGCGGGGGGCCTGGTCGAACTGCTGATCCTGCTGGCCGCGGCAGCCGCAGTCGGCGGGGCAGCCACGCTGGGCGCCCATCACCTCCGCGACCTGGCGCGAGGCGGCCCTGACCGATGGGGGGCAGTCACGCTCGTCGGAGGCATGGGGCTGATCCTCGTGGCCGGGCTGCGCCCAGGATCGACTGGAAGCTCCGATCCGGCGGTCAATTGGCTGGTCTCCGCACTGCTCGTGCCGATCGCCAGCTCGCTCTTCGCCCTCGTCTTCCTCTTCCTGCTCGGCGCCGTTCGGCGTGGCCTGTCGATCGGTACGCGCGAGGCGACCGTCACCGTCGCCGCGGCTGGCGTCATGGTCGTGCTGCTGTTGCCGATCGGTGGTGCCCCGGGGGCTGGGCTCGCGACAGCGGCCGCCTGGGTGCGCGACGTGCCGTTGGCCGCGGTCTTCCGCGGACTCCTGATCGGGATCGCGATCCTGGTCGCGGTGAGCGCGGCCAGGATCCTGCTGGGCGTCGGCAGCGCCGATGACTGACCGATGAGCGAGAGTTCACACCCTGCCCGTCGCAACGTCGTAACTGACGCGGTCCGCGAGGCTGCGCCGGTTCTGGCGCTGCTGGTGCTGCTGACGCTGGCCACCCTCCTTCCGCCCGACCTGGCAGGCGTCGCGCTGCGCCTGGAGAGCGCGGATCGGACCCGTGCCAACGGCATGGACGCCGCGTTCGACCGCCTGCCCGAGCGTGCCCTCGTGCTCGTGGCATTTGATGCCGACCTGGGCACCTACGCGGAGATTCGCCCGGTGGTGCGTGCCGCCATAGCCGATCTCCAGGGGCGCGGTGCTCGCCTGGCCATGGTCAGCTTCACCGCCGAGGGTCGAGCGCTCGCGGTCGCCGAGCTCTCGCGGCTGCAGCGTTTGGGCGGCGGGGTCGAGGAGATCGCGGACCTCGGGTTTGCCGGCGCCGCGGAGGCGGGGTTGATCGGCGCGATCGCGCGGATTGTGCCGTCGGGTGCCGAGGGCTCGATCGTCGAAGCGATTCGGTCGCGCGGGGCGGATCTCGATGCCTTTGCCCTCGCCCTCGTCGTGTCCGGTGGCGATCTATCGGTGCGGAGCTGGGTGGAGCAGGTGCTGCCTCGCGTGCCCGACCTGCCGATCGCCGCGATCGCGCCCACGTTCCTGGAACCTGAGCTCGCCCCATATCTGCGAACCGGCCAGCTCCGTGCGCTGCTGGCCACCCTGCCCGAAGGACTGGCATATGCGGACGGCGTCGCGGCGGCGGATGGAGGCCGGACGGCCTCGGTCGGCGCGACGCCCATGCTCGTCGGGCTGCTGGTGGCGCTCGGTCTCATGGTGCAGTCGCTGATGGCGCCGCTGGTGCGGCGATCGCGACCGGATGGATGGCGGCGCATCGGATGAATGGACTGTTCGGCAACGACTTCGGCGGCATCGCCGCGACCTGGTCTGCCGCCGCCGCCACCATCGCGGTGTGGTCGTACCTGGTCGGTGCGCGGACGGTCTTCCGGTTGGTGCAGTACCTGCTTGCCGGGCTGGCAACCGGGTACCTTGCCCTGCTGGCGATCGACGAGGTCCTCGTGCCGCGCCTCATCTCGCCGCTCCTGGACGATCCCGCCGCGCACGTCGCGCTGATCCCCGCTGCGGGATTTGTGGCCATCATGGTCGGGGCCGCGTGGCTCCCCGAGCGAATCACGGCCCCGGTGACGAGCGTGCTGGTCGGCGGGATCGCCGCACTGGCGCTCGGCGGTGCTGTGCTTGGAACCCTGCTTCCGCAGATCGCCTCGGCGATTCTTCCGGCGGACGCGGCGCGCAGGTCGATGCTGGATGCCGCGGCGGCCATCGGAATCACCGTGCTCGTCGTGCTCTCCTTCACGCACGGCACCACCGCCGGCCGGCTCTCGGGTCGCGTTACCGTGGTCGGTCGCTGGCTCCTTATCGGTGGGATCGGCGGATGGCTCGGCTTTCTGCTGGTCAGCCGCCTCGTGCTGCTGGTCGACCGGCTCGCCTTCCTCCTGGGCGACTGGCTCGGACTGCTCCGATGATCGACGCAGCGCGTCCCGCCGACGTGGCCACCACCGAGCTGTCGCTCCTGGTGGACGTTGGCTCGGCATGGACCAAGGCAACTCTCGTGGGCCGCAGCCGAGGACGCTGGAGGTTGGCCGCACAGGCCGCACAACCGACCGAGTGGGGCGACGACGAACTGATGCGAACGCTGGCTGCGCAACTGGCCGGAACGGCCGACCCGCGTCTCACCGGCAGGCTGGCGTCCCTCATCTCCGACGCTCCCCGGATCGACTGTCACACGCCGACTCGTCCCGGTCGGATTGCGCTCGCGGCGATATCGGCCGAGGTCTCGGGCCGCGCCGCCCGGCGAGCTGCCGAGGCCGCGGGCTGGGTTGTCGTGGAAGCGGTCACGGCTGACGACGGAAGGACCGTGGCCGAACGGCTCTCGGCCCTGCAGTCGGTCGAGGTCGACGCCTGGCTGCTCGCCGGCGGCTTCGACGCCCATGGAGGCGAGGGTGCACTGGAGATGGCCGGCCTGGTGGCGGCTGCACGCGGCGGTGGTCGCTCGCCGGTGGTATGGGCAGGCTCTGCGGCACTGACCGAACGCGTGGCCGCGCTCTTCGACCGCGGCGTGCTGCGACAGGTCGCCAACCCGCGTCCCTCGGCCGGCCGCGAGGACGCCACGTCGCTGCGCCGCCATCTGGAGGCCCTCATCGAACGGCTCGTCGAACCGACCGGGGTCCGGGGACTGGCCCCGGTCGGTCTGCGCCGATCGGTAGCCGAGCTCGCGCGCGCCGGCGGGCTTCGCGTGGCGGCGGTCGATCTCGGCGCGCGGTATGCCACCTGGATCGTAGCCGACCCGGCGGGGCACGGTCGCAGCCGCGTGCTCGCCGCCGGGGGCCTTGCATCGCCGCTGCTGACCGCTCCCAGCGGCGCATCGCGCGTTGCCCATTCGCTGGCTGTGGCGGTTGATGAGCTGGCGGTCGCCGATGCGCTTCAGAACCTGCGCGCGCGACCGGGCTCGCTGCCGCAGACCGGTGAAGAGCTGGCGATCGTTCACGGCGCTGCGCGGCTCCTCCTTGGCGAGCTGGCGGCGGATGGCACGACGCTTGATGGCATCGACCTGCTCATCGGGGCCGGCCGGACCGTTGCCGCCGCTCCCACGCCGGGGCAGGCCATGCAGATGCTGCTCGATGGGGTGCGCCCGCTCGGGGTCACCCAGTTTGCGATCGACGCGGCCGGGGCGCTGACACCGCTGGGAGCTCTCGGCGACGACGAGATAGCAGAGGGACTCGGCATGCTGCGCGACGATCTGCTGACGCCGCTCGGCGCAGCGGTGGTCACGCGGGGTGGGCGCTCCGGGCAACCTGCCATGCGGGTGACCGTGCACCGCACCGGTTGGCCGACCGTCGGACCGGTCGAGATCCGGGCGGGCCAGGTCCAGCTGCTCCCGCTTGGGCGCGGGCAGGCGGCCGACCTCGACATCGAGTTGGACGGCGGCGCCACGCTGGGCGGGCCTCGGCGATCGCGTCGCGTTCGCGCGAGTGTCATCGGGGGAACCGTGGGACTGGTCCTGGACGCACGGGATATTCCGCTTGTGCTGCCGCGGCGCGCCGACGACCGACGCGCCGTCCTGGCCTCGTGGCGCGACACCCTTGGGCGCGAGGCGGCGCTGCCGCCGGGAGGCGGGGCGTGAACGGCGCATCGCTGCATCGCATCCGGCTGCCGCGCGGCACTACGCTGACGGTCGAGGTGGGCGCGCAGATCCGGCCCGACGAGGTGATCGGGCTCCGGCGCGGACCGATGCTCCCGATCCGTGTTCCGGTGACCGCCCCACTGCGTTGCCGACCGAGCGACCTGGACGCGGTTCTGCTGGTGCGACCCGGCAGCCCGGTGGCCGAAGACGACCCCATCGCACGCGATGCGGGCGGCCGCGAGGTTCACTCGCCGGTCACCGGGCTGGTGGTGGCGGCGATGGCCGTCGATGGGACGCTGCTGATCGCGCCGCTCGGTCCCGAAGAGCCGGTGATCGGCCACATTCGTGGACGCATACGAGGCCTGGAGGAGCACGCCCTGGTGGTGGAGGTGCCGGGCGCGCGGTTGCGCGGGGTCGGTGGCAGTGGCGACGCCGTGCACGGCGAGCTGATGATCGGCGTGCGGTCTCCGGACGAAGAGCTGCGAGCCGCCGCGATCGACTCCGCGGCGACCGGCAAGATCCTGGTCGGCGGCTCGCGCGCGTCGGCCGAGGCCCTGACCCGGGCGCGTGCGATGGGCGTCGCGGGCGTCGTGCTCGGAGGCGTGCTCGACAAGGAACTGCGCGACTTCGAGGCGATCCAGCGTCGGCGCGAGCAGGCCGGCGGCCTGACGGGATCGTTCGGCATTCTGCTTCTCGAGGGCTTCGGCAAGGTCAGCATCGACCCGCAGCTGTTCGGCTGGCTCACCGAGCAGCATGGCAAGATGGCCAGCCTGGTCGGAGCTGAGCGGCTCCTGTACCTCTACGACTCTGGCCGACCACCGATGCGTCGCGCCCTGCCGAAGGTCGGGGAATGGGTCGTCGCGCATCGCAGGCCCTTCCAGGGCAGAACGGGCGTCCTGGTGGCGCTCCTCGACGAGACGCATGCCGCTCCATCGGGCATTCCCGCGCGGAGTGGCCTGGTCCGCTTCGAGGACGGCAGGCTCGCGCCGCTGCCGCTTGCCAACATCGAGGCGATCGTCGGGCCCTCCGAGTCCTGAGCGCCGCTCCCGTATCCTTGAGCCGATGGACCAGACCGGCGCCTTCACCGCACGAGCCGCTGGCAGTCGGCGCAGCGACAGCCCGCGGCGCACGCGCGCGCTGGGGCGTGCACTCGGCGCCCTGGCACGCCCGGGCATGCTGCTCGCGCTGGTCGGCCCGCTCGGCGCGGGCAAGACGGAGCTGGCCAAGGGCGTCGCCGAGGGGCTGGGGGTCAGCACCGTGGTAAACAGTCCGACCTTCGTCCTGATGAATGAGCACCACGGCCGGCTGCCCCTCTTTCACATCGACGCCTACCGACTGGCCGATCCCGACGAGGCACGCGCTGCCGGCCTTCTCGACGACCGGCAGGCGCACGGAGTGACCGTCGTGGAGTGGGCCGACCGCCTGACCAGCGTGCTGCCGGCTGAGCGGCTCGAGTTGACCCTCGTCCCTGATTCCGATGGCGGCAACGGCCGCACCATCGAATGGCGCGCCACCGACGATGCGCACGCCGAACTCGCCGGGGAAACCCTGGGCGCAGCATGATCATCGCCCTCGAGAGCGCCTCCACCGATCCGTCGCTGGCCCTCGTGCAGGTCGACGGGACGCCGATCGCGGCGGACGGCTGGACCAGCGACGGTCGCCAGGCGAGCGATCTGCTGCCACGGCTGCTGGCGCTGCTTGTGCGGGAGGGGCGCACGCTCGAGCAGGCGACCGCCGTGGCGGTGGGGACCGGTCCCGGTTCGTTCACCGGGCTGCGTGTCGGTATGAGCCTGGCCAAGGGGCTCGCGCTCGGACTGGGCGTGCCGATCATCGGCGTTCCGAGCCTGGCAGCGTGGCTCGCAGACGAGCCGGATGCGGTTGCGGCCGTTGCCCGCGCCGGGGCTCACGACGCCTACCTGCTGCGGCGCGGCGACGCGACGGCGCAGATCGTGGCCAGGGACGACCTGGCCCGTGAGGTCGAGCCTGCCCTCGTGGTCGTCCCGACCGAGCTTGCCGTTGCGTTCGGCATCGCCCGCTGGCGACCCCCCCTGCGCGCCGCACTGACTGTCGGCGCCCAGGCATCGTTCCGCCTCGCCGCCGATCCGGCCGGGGATGATCTCGAGTCGCTGGAGCCCGGCTATCTGCGACAGCCTCGCGGGGTCGCCTCCCCCGCACTGGCGGCCCAGCCGTGGCCGTGACCGCGCCGATCCTGATCGAGCCGATGGGGCTCGCCGACATCCCCGGCGTCCTGGACGTCGAGCGGCTCAGCTTCAGCGCGCCATGGCCCGCCTTCGCGTTCCAGCAGGAACTGACCGCAAACCGCATGGCGCGCTACCTCGTCGCGCGGATCGATGACCGGGTGATCGGCTTCGGAGGGATCTGGCTGATGGCCGACGACGCGCACATCACCACCTTCGGCGTGCACCCCGATTGGCGCCGGCGAGGGATCGGTCGACGCCTTCTGCTGGAGCTCGCAGAGCTGGCCATCGAACTCGGCTCGGCTCGCATGACGCTCGAGGTCCGGTTTGGCAATGCGGCCGCGCAGGCGCTCTACGCCGCGTTCGGCTTCGTGGAGGCGGGCAGGCGGCCGCACTACTACAGCGACGACGGCGAAGACGCGCTGGTCATGACCACCCTGGACCTGGGCGACCCGGCGATGCAGCAACGACTGACGGCCGAGCGAGCCTGGGCCCGAGCCGAGCTGGACCGATGAGCGGCCCGCGGATCCTCGCGATCGAGACCAGCTGCGACGAGACCGGCGTGGCGGTGGTGGTCGGTGGGCGGCGAATCGAGGCGAACCAGGTGGCGACCCAGATCGCCATCCATGCGGCCACCGGTGGGATCGTGCCCGAGGTGGCTGCACGGCAGCAGTTGCGCTGGATCGTCCAGACCACTCGCGCCGCCCTGGACGAGGCGGAGATCGGCTGGGCCGACCTGGATGGGGTGGCGGTCACCTACGGGCCGGGCCTCATCGGCTCGCTGCTGGTGGGCGTCAACGTGGGCCAGGCGATCGCCGCCGCTCGCGGCCTGCCACTGATCGGTGTCAACCACATCGAGGGTCACATCTACGCCAACTGGCTGACCGAGGTCCGCACCGGCGAGCCGCTGCCTCCCGAGCCGCCCTTCCCGCTGCTCTGCCTCGTGGTGAGCGGTGGACACACGCAGCTCGTCCTGATGGCGGACCATGGCCGATACCGGTTGCTCGGACAGACGGTCGATGACGCGGCGGGCGAGGCCTTCGACAAGGTCGGGCGGCTGCTCGGCCTACCGTACCCGGGTGGCCCTGCGGTGAGCGCCGCGGCCGAGGGAGTGCGGCCGACGCTGCGGTTCCCCCGTGCCAGGACCGACGGCCGCTATGACTTCAGCTTCTCCGGCCTCAAGTCCGCGGTGCTTCGCCAGGTGGCGGGCTACCGCGAGCGGGGGGAACCGATCCCCGTGGACGGCCTGGCGGCCGCGTTCCAGGAAGCGGTCGTGGATGCCCTCGTCCGCAAGACCGTGCAGGCCGCGGAGGAGCATGCGGTGGCGGCGGTCGCGATGGGCGGCGGCGTGGCGGCCAACACGTCGCTTCGTACCGCTTTGCGAGCGAGGCTGGATGCGGTGGGAATCGCGCTGCTCGTGCCGCCGCCGGCCTGGTGTACCGACAACGGGGCGATGATCGGGGCCGCCGCGGGGTTCCGCTTTGCCGCCGGCGAACGAGCGGCGCCCGGCCTGCAGGCGACACCCAATCTCGCGCTGTCGTGGCTCCCCGCATGAGCGACCCGCTCGCCGCCGAGAGGCTGGAGCCGCCCACGCCGGGGCAGCTGCGACGTCTGCTCGCCGCCGAGCAGCTCCGGCCACGCAAGGCGCTCAGCCAGAACTTCCTGACCGATCCGGCCGTCCTGGACGCCATCGTGGACGCCGCCGAGCTGGTGCCCGGCGATCGGGTCGTGGAGGTCGGTCCGGGCCTCGGCGTCCTCACACGTCGCCTGCTCGCGGTGGGCGCCAGCGTCCTTGCCGTCGAGCTCGATGCCCGACTCGCGGCCTACCTGCGCCGCGAGCTTGGCGAGGTGCCCCGCTTCGAGCTGATCGAGGCGGACGCTCTCAGCCTCCACCCACGCGACTGCTTCCCCGGCGAGTCCTTCAAGCTGGTCGCCAACATCCCGTACCACGTCACCAGCCCGCTGCTGCACGCCTTCCTGGAGGGCGAGCGCCCACCCGAGCTCACGGTGCTCCTCGTGCAGTACGAGGTGGCCGAACGCGTGGCCGCGCCGCCCGGGCGGATGAGCTACCTCTCGGTCTTCGTGCAAAACGTGGCGGACGCCGAGGTCGTGGCGCGCGTGCCGGCGAGCGCCTTCCAGCCCGCTCCCGAGGTCGAGTCGGCGATCCTGCGTCTGCGACGACGCCTCCACCCGACGGTTTCGCCGGGCCCGGGCCGGCAGGAGCTGTACCGCATCGTGCAGGCCGGATTCCGGCACCGCCGGAAGCAGCTGCACAACGGGCTGGGACGCGAGCTACCGGTCGACCGCGAGATCCTGAGCGCCGCGTTCGCGGCCTGCGGCATCGTGCCGGACCGACGCCCCCAGACGCTCTCGCTGGCGGAATGGGCCTGCCTGACCGGCCACCTTGCGCCCCTCTTGCCGGTGGTGGGGGAGACCAGCCGATGACCCCGATGCGCCTGGATGCGCCCGCCAAGCTGAACCTGGCCCTTCGCGTCGTCGGGCGCCGCCCGGACGGCTTTCACCTCCTCGATAGCGAGATGGTGCTCCTGGAGCTGGCCGACCGGATCCTGCTGATGCCCGGCTCCGCCGGTCTTCGCGTGGAGGCGCTGCCCGACGACGAGGTCCCCATCGATCGACAGAACCTGGCATGGCGCGGCCTCGTCGCAGGAATCGGCGGGGAGCCCGAGCTGACCTGTCTGACGCTCGAGAAGCGCATCCCCGCCGCCGCCGGGCTCGGCGGAGGCTCCTCGGACGCGGCGGCCGCCTGGCGTCTCGGACGAAGGTCCTCGGGTGCAGACGAGCGGCCTGGACCCGACGATATGGCCGCGCTCGCTGCGATCGGCGCCGACGTGCCCTTCTTCGCCGCCCAGCTGGCCGCCGCGCGCATCGGCGGCATCGGCGAGCGGGTGGACCCGCTGCCGTCCCCCCGCGAGACCGAGGTGGTGCTCGTGCACCCGCCGTTCCGTCTCGAGACCGGCGCCGTCTTCGACGAGCTTCGCCCGTCCTAATGGAACGGCGCCGCCGGCCAGGGCGTCAACGATCTCCTCGCGCCGGCGCGGCGCCTGCGTCCGGCGCTCGACGACATCTTTGCCCTCGTGATTGCCGCCGGTGGCGCACCGTTTCTGACCGGCTCCGGACCGACCGTCTTCGCGTGGACCGACGATCCGGAGCGCGCCGCGGCGATCGCCGCCAGGCTCCGACGTGCCGGCGTGCGCGTCACAGAGACCCGTATCAGGCGTGAACCGGCTAGCATCGAGCCATTGAGCGAAGAAATGGAGGACGCATGAGCGGCCGAAGTCCGGTGGAGACCAATGCCGCCCCATCAGCGATCGGTCCGTACAGCCAGGGCATGCGCGCCGGCGGGCTGGTCTTCACGGCGGGGCAGGTCGGCTCCGAGCCGTCCACCGGCGTGCTCGCCGAAGGCGTGGCGGCCCAGGCTGACCGCGCCCTGCGTAATCTGTCTGCCGTCCTTGACGCGGCAGGGACGAGCCTGGATCGGGTCGTCAAGACGACCGTCTTCCTGACCGATATGGCCGATTTCGCCGCGATGAACGAGGTCTACGCCAGGCACTTCTCGGCGCCCTACCCGGCGCGCTCCACCGTTGCGGTGCGAGCGCTCCCGAAGGGCGCGGCGGTGGAGGTCGAGGCGATCGCGATGGTCGGAGACGGCGGTTGAGCGTGACAACGGTCGCGGCCATCGTGCTGGCCGCCGGGCAGGGAACGCGGATGCGCTCGCGGGTTCCAAAGGTTCTGCACCAGCTGGCGGGGCGCACCATGATCGACCACGTGCTCGACACCCTGGCCGCGGCGGGCGTTGAGCAGCTGGTTGTCGTCACCGGCCACGCTGCCGAGGCGGTCGAGGTGAGGCTCGCAGGGCGAGCCGAGACCGCGCGGCAGGAGCCGCAGCGCGGAACGGCTGACGCGGTGCGCATCGGCCTGGCCCGCGTGCCCGCGTCGACCAGGCAGGTGATCGTGGCGATGGGCGACGCTCCGCTCGTTCCGGGCGAGATCTTCACCGGGCTGATCGCCGAGCAGGCTGACGGCCACGAGATTGCGTTGCTCTCGGCTCGCGTGACCGACCCGACCGGCTACGGGCGCATCGTTCGCGCCGCGGGAGAGGTGACCGCGATCGTGGAGGAGCGAGACGCCGATGCGGCAACGCGCGCCATCGACGAGGTGAATGCGGGGACCTACTGCTTTGACGCCGCTTGGCTCCGTGAGAACGTCGAGCGGGCACCCGCTTCAGCGTCGGGT
>JBBEBK010000015.1:0-7597 GCA_040882375.1 Chloroflexota bacterium | reverse complement strand
CCGATCTCCGATCCCAATTCCCCCGGCGTCGGGGTTGACTCCGTCCGCATTGCGCTGGGACGGGTGCCCTGCCAACCCTTGAGACCCAGCCTAACCCCACCGGACCGCACCTGTCAATCTCTAGTTGACCGACAGTGCCTCGCTGGTGAGTTCGTAGGCGCCTCGGTGGTCCCCCGTCTCCGCCCGGAGCGCAGCCCACTCGCGCAGAACCTCGCGCGTTCGGCCCGCCGAATGCCCGCCGCGGGCGAGATCCGCCGCCTCGGCGTAGCGGTGCTCCGCACCAAGGTTGTCTCCCGTACCCCGCAGCGCCCTGGCCTCGGTCAGCATGGCGGTCAGCTCCATCCCCCGATTGCCCGATGACCGCGCGAGGTCGATGGCTCGGTGCGCGAGCGATGCCGCGTTCTCGAGCTGACCACGCGCCAGCGCGATCTGCGCCTCGGTATCAAGCACCGCCGACAGGAAGCGGTCATCGCCGGCACGCTCGAATTCGGCGCGCGCCTCCGATGCCAGTTCGGCCGCCCGCTCCGCGTTGCCGGTCGCGAGATACGCCAGCGCCAGCGTGTTCTCGATCTGCGCAGACTCGAATGTGGTGCCCGCGGATCGGAAGAGCGCCAGACCCTGCGTGCCGGTCCGAATCGCCGCCTCAGTGTCGCCGGTCTCCTGGTAGCTGATCGCGAGGTTGAAGAGGAACATGGCGCGTCGCCGGTCGTCGAGGCCGTCCGCCAACCCACGGGCCGTCTCGAGGAAGGTGAGCGAGCGTGCGTAATCGCCGGTACGGGACGCGACAGCCGCGAGCGCCATCAGAAGCCGCATCTCGAAGTCGGGGTCGACCTTGAGGCCGGCACGAACACGCTCCAGCAACGACGTCAGCAGGCTCTGCGCATCGGTCTCCTGATCGGACAGGTAGAGCCCGTAGGCCAGCCAGTAGCGCGCCAGCGCCTCATCCGCGACACGCCCGTAGGCGCCGAACAGGCGAGCCGCCTCTGCAGCGGCGGCTACCGCCTCACGGCCGTTGTCCAGGCGCACCAGCGCTTCAGCACGACCCCTCAGAATCTCGGCGCGGCCCTGCTCATCGGGCGCCCCTTCGAGGAGTCTCAGGTAGCCATCCGCGGCCGCCTGCCAATCACCAGAGGCGAGGGTCATGTCGACCGCCAGCCGGCTCCAGGCAGGGTTCTGCTCATCCAGGAAGTGGCTCGGGGCCAGCGAGAGACGCTCAGCCAGGTAGCGCAGCGCAACCATCGACGGTCGCGCGATGCCGGTCTCCAGCGCGCTGACGTACGCCTTGGTGTAGCGATCCCCTGCGAGTTGCTGCTGCGTCAGGCCGGCCCGCTTCCGTGCCTCGCGGATGCGGTCCCCGATCTGGTGGGCGAGCGCCCTGTCGTCCTCGGTTGAGCGTGCAGCGGTGCGGGTTCGTGGCATTGACCGGAGTATAGCGCCCTTGGCAAGCCCCACTTGACTGGACGCAGCCCCGAAAGTACCCAATCAGTGTCGGCCCACGAGTACCTATGGGTCATTGCCGACGCGACCTCCGGCAGCGACCTTCAGGGTGCGGCCGATGTCCCCCTTGGGGACAACCGCTGAGGAGATCGACATGAGATACGGACACACCGGCGGCGGCTGGCCCTCCTAGGGCCCGCCTCGCGCTCAAATCGGGGGGAACGGCACCGTGGACACTGCCCGTCCACGGTGCCGTCGTGTGCCTCGCGGATCGAACTAGATGACGGGCAGGTCCTGGGGAGCCGCACGGCCCAGGGAGAATAGATCGCCAACCAGCGCGATCCGATCCGGCAGAGTCGTCACCGTCCACCGGTCCGGCAGCAGCGTCGGATCGTCGAGCTCGAGCCACGTGATGGGCGCCGAGATCGGCGCCGATGCGGCGGGACGCACGGAGTAGGGGGCGACCAGTGTCTTGTTGACGGCGTTCTGGGTGAAATCGAGACGCGCCCTTCCTCCCCGATCGCGCTTCGACCACTCCCAGCTCACGAGATCCGGCACTATTTGTCCAACGGCACGTGAGAGTGACTCGACCCATCTTCGGGTCTCCTCGAAGGTATACCCAGCCCGGACGGGCACCCACACCTGGATGCCACGCTTTCCCGTCACCTTTGGCAGACCGATGACCCCGAGATGCTCGAGGGCGGTTCGGAAGAGGCGCGCTAGCACGAGCACTTCATCAAGGCTGGTGCTCGTTCCCGGGTCGATATCGATGAGGGCGAACGTCGGCGTGGCAGGAGCATCGGTTCGGCTGGTCCAGGGATGCAGTTCCACCGCCGCCTCCTGGGCGAGCCAGACGAGGGTCGCCACCCGATCAACGACGGCGTAGGTCTTGGGACCCTCGTGTCCGGTGTACGACCAGCGGGCGACCCAGCTCGGCGCGTGACCGGGCAGGTCCTTCTGCCAGAAGCCGGGCCGATCAATGCCGTTCGGAAATCGCTGAAGTGTCAGGCCGCGGCCGGTCAGGTGCGGCACCAGCACCGCGCCGACTCGTGCGTAGTAGCGGATGAGATCGCGTTTGCTCAGTGCGGGTTGCTCACCGAACGCCGGAAAGAGGGTCTTGTCGAGGTTGGTGAGGCGAACCTCGTGTCCGGCGACGTACCAGATTCCGTCGCCTGGCATCCTGTCGAGTTCCGCCAGCTCATCGGGTGAAGCCGGCAGGACCTCGAGGGCCAGTGGTGGCGCTGTCAGACGCCGCGCGGGCCGGGATGGGGCGGCGAGGACGAGAGCGTGCGGCTGCGATTCCTCCCGGACGACCGTCCGAGGATCTGCCCCGATCTCGATCCCCTTGAACGCCGGATGGCGCAGCAGGCCATCAGGCGTCCACTCGGCGAATTCGGCGCGGATGACGAGTCTCGGCTCGACCCACCGTGCGTCGGGCGGTGATTCGTCGTGGTCGATCGGCGGAATCTCGGTGCGAATGGCTTGAAGTTGGGCCAGCAGTCCGCGCCCCGCAGCACCGGAGATGCCGCTGCCAACCTGGCCGGCCCGTCGCAGCACCCCCTCGTGGTTGACGGCCACGATGAGCGAACCGATCTCGGCCGCGTTCCCCTGCCCGGGAAGCCAGCCGACCACGACGAACTCCTGCTCGCGGCGCAGCTTCACCTTGAGCCAGTCGCGAGATCGCCGACCCGGTTCATAGCGACTGTCGCGGCGCTTGGCGACGATCCCCTCCAGGCCCTGCGCCGCCGCAGCCTGCAGGAAGTCCCCTCCGGCGCCCACCACGTGTGATGAAAATCGGATCGCCGGGCTCGGGAGCAGGACGCGCTGCAGCGCTCGCTTCCGCTCCTCGAGTGCGACTCCCACGAGGGACTGGCCGTCGAGATGCAGCAGGTCGAAGACCATGTACGCAAGGGGGACGGCCGCCCGCTCGTCCGACGACAGGTGCGCCGAACCACGGGTACGACGTCGGGTGGATGCCTCGAGGCCCCGCAGCCCGATCAGGTCCTGGAGCAGCGAGAAGTCGGGGCGCCCATCGCCGTCGAGCGCCACCACCTCCCCGTCGACAACCGCCTCGCGCGCTTCGATCCAGCTGGCCGGACCGGCCAGGAATGCGAAGTAGCCGGCGGCATCGACTCGGTTACGGGTCCACAGGCGCACGTTCCCACCTCGCACCACCGACTCGACCCGGAATCCGTCCCACTTGACCTCGAACAGCCAGTCAGGATCGTCAAAGGCGCCGGTCACCGAGGTGGCCAGCATCGGCGGGACGAAGTCGGGCAGGGGTGCCGGGAGGGCGCCGGCGAGTTCAACCGGGGAGGTCACCGAAGGGAAGGGAGTCACGAACCGCGCGGCCACCGCCGCTGCCACCTCTTGGTTGGTGCGCCCGGTCATGACGCTGGTGAGATGACGATCGGCATCCCAGCCTGCTGCGGCCGCTTCATCGCGCTTGTGGATGAGCAACCACTGCCCGCGTTCGGTCTTGGCCCCGAAGGCGTCCCGCCGACCGCCCGTTTGCACGATCGTAAAGCGCCCCGTCAGCCGCTCGCCGCGGAGCCGGAACTTGAGCTCGCCGGCCATCAGCGCGGCGGCGGGGGCGTCGGTCTCCTCGGGCTCGAAGGTCCCCCAGTCCCACACGATCATGTCCCCCGCTCCGTACTGGCCGGTCGGAATGACGCCCTCAAAGGACAGGTATTCGATCGGGTGATCCTCGGTGCGCATCGCCATCCGGCGTTCGTCGGGATCCAGCGTCGGACCTCGCGGCACAGCCCAGCTGACCAGCACTCCACCGATCTCCAGGCGCAGGTCGTAGTGCAGGCGGCTCGCTCGATGGCGCTGGACCACGAAACGGCCGGTCCCCTCCCCCACCGTCGCGGGCTCCGGCTCGGGCGTGCGCGCGAAGTCGCGCTTGGACCGATAGGCGTCGAGCGGCATCGGTGTCAGATTCCGAGCTCCGCCAGGGACGCGACGACGGCAGTCGCGCCGGCATCGCGCAGGGCCGCTGCACCGACGGCACCGGTCGTGATGCCAATGGCAACCATGCCGGCGGCCACGGCGGCGAGCATGTCCCAGGTCGCGTCCCCGACATACCAGCACGCTTCCGGATTCAGTCCGAGCTCGCGCGCGGTGAGCAGCAGCAGATCCGGCGCCGGCTTGGCGTGCAGCACGTGGGTCCCATCGACCACCAGCGGCGCGCTCGACAGACCCAGGGCGGAGACCGACGCTGCGACCTGCTCCCGGCGACTGGAGGTGGCGATGGCCCACGGCGTCCCGGCTGACCCCAGGCGCGCCAGGAGTTCATCGGCGCCCGGCAGCGAGCTCGGCTCGGTATTGAGCGAGGCATAGATCTCCCCGCAGCGCGCATCGATCGTCTCGTCGCGCCCTGGGGCGAGGGTGATCCCCGCTGCAGCGGCGACTTCCCGGGCCAGCCTACGACCGTCCGAGCCGATGAGGTTCGCGACCAACGCGCGATCCGCTGGGATCCCTTCCTCGGCAAACACGGCGAGCCACGCCTGGATGCGGGTCTCGACCGTGTCAACAAGCGTTCCGTCGAGGTCGAAGATGACGGCCGCGGGTCGTGGCAGACCGGCGAGTGGCGTGGACATCGGTCTACGATAGCCCGCGATGCCGTCTGAGTTCGCCCACCACTGGACGCTCGACCCGACGGTCACCTTTCTCAACCACGGCTCGTACGGTGCCGCGCCACGCGAGGTGCTCGGCGTCCAGCAGGCCTGGCGCGATCGGATGGAGGCCGAGCCGGTCCGCTTCTTCAGCGAACTGGAGGCCGAGCTCGACGGGGCGCGACGGGCCCTCGGCGCCTTCGTCGGGGCCGATCCTGACGATCTCGCGTTCGTGCCCAACGCAACGGCGGGCACGAACGCCGTGCTGCGGTCGCTCCGCTTCCGCGCCGGCGACGAGCTGTTGACCACCGATCACGCCTACAACGCCGTCAAGAACGCGATGGAGTACGTCGCCGAGCGGGATGGCGCCCGGGTGGTGATCGCGCCGGTGCCATTCCCGATCGATGCGCCGGACCAGGTTGTCCCAGCAGTGCTTGCCGCGATTACGCCACGGACTCGCCTGGCCGTACTCGATCACATCACCTCGGCAACCGCGCTGATCTTCCCGATTCGGCTGCTGACCGACGAGCTGACGCAGCGCGGCATCGACACGCTGGTGGACGGCGCGCATGCCCCAGGCCAGGTGCCGCTGAACGTCGAGGAGGTGGGCGCCACCTACTACGTGGCAAACCTCCACAAGTGGGTCTGCGCGCCCAAGGGGGCGGGGTTCCTGTGGGTCCGTCGCGATCGCCAGGAGGAGATTCGCCCCCTCGCCATCAGTCACGGCGCCAACTCGCCCCGCGCCGACCGTAGCCGGTTTCGCGTCGAGTTCGACTGGACCGGAACTGCAGATCCGTCGGCCTACCTCGCCGTGCCGTCGGCGATCAGCTTCGGGGCGCAGCTGCTCCCGGGGGGATGGGAGGCCCTGCGCGAACGTAACCACGCTCTGGTGATGGCTGCTCGCTTGCTGCTCTGCGCCGCGGCAGGCATCGCGGCTCCGGCGCCGAAGGCGATGATCGGCACCATGGCCTCGATTCCGCTCCCCACGCAGGGTGGCGGCGGCAAGGTCCAGGGGGTCGAGCTGTACGGCGATCCAGTTCACGCTCACCTCCTCGCGCACGGCATCCAGGCGATGGTCACGCCCTGGCCCCAGCGACCAAACGGCGGCCCGTGGCGGAGGCTCGTGCGGATCAGCGCTGCGGCCTACAACGACCTGGGTCAGTACAAGAGTCTCGCGGCGGTGATGCCCGGAGCGATCGCGGTCGCGTCCTGAACCTGGCCGCTCCCTCGCCCGTACCCCGGGGTACCTTGGGGTCATTCCCCGTTGGGCGCCGGAGCCACCAGACTCTGTCCGATGCCTGCACACGCGGCCGCGCGCGCCCGTCGTCCCGGGGGAGACGCCTCGTCGCGCCATCTGACCCGCACCGCTGACCTGGCCATGTCGCTCTCCCGCTCGCTTGATGCCGCAGCAGGGCGCAGCGCTGGGCACGGCGTGCGGACCTGTTTCCTGGCGATGCGTCTGGCGGAAGCGCTCGAGATGCCCGACCGCGAGCGGGCTTCGCTCTTCTACGCTGCCCTATTGCACGACGCCGGGGAGGTGGCCGCGTTGCCGGGCCACGAGCGCCTGATCGCCCTGCGCCGGCTGATGCCGCAGCGCGGCACCCGCGAAGAGCGCCGGGCGGCCGAACACGGGCGCGTGCGACGCGGTGCTCAACTGGTGGCGCGTGCAGGATTCGGGCCCCAGGTCGCGGTCACGATCATGTCGCTGCGCGAGCGCTGGGACGGGCGGGGTCTGCCACTTGCCCTCGCAGGCGAGGCGATTCCACTCTTTGCCCGCATCGTGGCCGTGGCGGAAGGACTCGATCATGCGGCGGTGGACGCCGGGCCGCGGGGCGCCGAAACAACCCTGCATGCACGCAGCGGTGCCGAATACGACCCGGAGCTTGTCGGTGTCATGCTGGCGCTCTGCGGCGGAGGCCTCCTCGAGGAGTGGACCGAGGACGGGTTGGGGGACACCGTCCGCGACCTCGAGCCGTCATGGCTCGTGCGCATGGCCGACGAGGATGACGCGGTCCGCATCGGTGAGGCCCTGACAGCCTAGGCTGATCCGCATCGATCTCCGCTCGCTGCCAGTCACGCGACCGGCCCCATTTCGGGGAAGATACGTGTCTCCGGCACGCAAGCAGATGACGGCAAACGGGGTGGACTTCGCATGGCCTATAGCGAGGAAACGACGGAGCGGCTGCGCGGGGAGCTGCGAGCCACTCCCGATGTCATTGAGAAGAAGATGTTCGGCGGTGTCTCGTTCCTGCTCGGCGGCAACATGGCGGTCGGCGTGGTGGGAGACGACCTCTGCGTGCGCGTCGGCCCGGAAGCATTCGACGAGACCGTCGAGCTTCCCGGAGCCCGGATCATGGACTTCACGGGGCGGCCCATGAAGGGTTGGGTGTTCGTCGCGCCGGAAGGCTTCACCGATCACGAATCGCTCACGGCCTGGGTCAAGCGAGGGACCGACTACGCGAAACGCCTGCCACGCAAGTAGGGGTGCGTGGTGGGCGACACTGGACTCGAACCAGTGACCTCTTGCATGTCAAGCAAGTGCT
>JBBEBK010000014.1:0-7733 GCA_040882375.1 Chloroflexota bacterium | reverse complement strand
CGACCGCGGTAACCTCGGCACAGGTGGACGACCCGGCGCGGCCGAGAACGAGATCAGCGGCAACCAGCGCCTCGGCCATCCGATCGGTGAGCAGCGGCACCGGCTCGTAGCGCTCCCGAATCTCCTCGGGGAGCCGCTCACGCACGGCGAGCGCCTGCGGCATGCCGGCCTCGCCGGCCAGGTGCAGGACCCGCCACTCGGGAAGGAGCGCCTCGAGTGCGCCGCCAAGTGCGGCGGTGATGCGAGCAACCGCCTGCGACCCACCGAAGACGAGCAGCAGGCGCTCATCGGTGGCCACGCCGAAGCTCGCGCGAGCCGCTGCGCGGTCGACCCCGACGAACGAGCGGATGGGGGTCCCTGAGACGAAACTGTGGCCCGGGAATGCCGCCATGGTGGGCGGAAACGAGACGGCCACCCGCGTCGCAAGCCGGCCGACCGCCGCGGTCGCCCGGCCGGGAATCACGTTCCCCTCCCACAGCAGCGTGGGGATACGGCGGGCCCGTGCGGCCGCCACGAGCGGGAGCGCGAGGTAACCGCCGGTCGTGAAGATCGCGGCAGGTCGCAGTCGCCCGAGGAGCCACCAGGCCTGGGGGGCGGAGGCTGCCAGCCGCAGCGGATCGAGGACGATGTGCAGATCTCGCCCGGCGCTGCGCAGCGACCGCACCAGCAGCTGGTGGTAGGGCATGGCCGTGCCGACGAGGCGCCGCTCGAAGCCGCGAGCGCCGCCGACGTAGGAAAGCTCAAGGTCGGGCTGCGCGTCGCGCAAGGCCCGCGCGACGGCCAGCGCGGGGTGGATGTGCCCGCCTGTCCCGCCGCCCGACACCGAACACCGCATCGAACATTGATCCTGTCTGGTTGGTCTCACGAGAGATCGACAGCAGGATGCCGACCCCCACGAGGTTGATGATGAGAGCCGAGCCGCCGTAACTGATGAACGGGAGGGGGATCCCGGTGACCGGCAGGAGGGCGGCGACGACCATCATGTTGATACAGGCCTGGACCACCAGCCAGGTGGTGATGCCCGCGGCCAGCAGGCCGGAGAACGTGTCGGGCGCCTGGATCGCGATCCGGTAGCCCTGGTAGGCGATCATCAGGAACAGGGCGAGCACCGTAAGGGTGCCGATCAGGCCCCACTCCTCGCCGATGATGGCAAAGATGAAGTCGGTCGACGGCGCCGGCAGGTAGAGGTACTTCAGGCGGCTGGCCCCGAGGCCTGCGCCGGTCACGCCGCCCAGCGCGAGCGCCAGGAGAGACTGGACGGCGTTGTAGCCGGCTCCGAGCGGATCGCGAAATGGATCGAGGAAGCCCTCCAGCCGCTGCAACTGGTAGGGCGTGCTGGTCACCATCAGGTAGGCCGCCCCGCCGACAGCGGCGCCGATCGCGGTCAGGTACCCCAGGTTGGCGCCGGCCATGAAGAAGACGGCGATGGCGGTGACGATGTAGACACCGGCCGTCCCGAGGTCCGGCTCGAGCGAGATGAGAAGGAACCCGGGCACGACCAGGACCACGAACGGGATGAGCCCGCTCGACAGGCCGCGCACCTCTGGCCCGCGCCGGTCAAGCCAGTGGGCAAGGTAGAGGCAGATCGCGAACTTGGCGAGCTCGGCGGGCTGGAATCCGCCGATGCCGGGCAGTACCAGCCAGCGACGCGAGCCGGACGCCTCGGTCCCGATACCCGGGATCAGGACCAGCACCAGCAGCAGCAGGCTGAGCACGAAGACGGGGATCGCGACGAAGCGCAGCAGGCGGAAATCGGTCCGGCTGGCGACGTACATGGCCAGCAGGCCCAGCCCCGCCCAGATCACCTGCTGGGTCCCCTGAGCGCCGGCATCGGCGCTGAAGATGTAGGAGCGGACGCTCGACGCGGAGTAGACCATCACCACGCCGATGGCGACCAGGGCGATGACCGCGACCAGGAGCGGCAGCGAGACCTGCTGGCGATCTCGGCGCACGCCGGTACGCGGCTTGCTGCGCGCCACCGCCACCGCGCCCGTCATGCGTCCTTCCCCGCGGGCTCTTCCCCGCCGAAGGCCGACGCCGCCGAGCGGAACGCGTCACCGCGCGCGGCGTAGTCGGGGAACATGTCGAACGAAGCGGTGGCGGGGGAGAGCAGGACGACGTCGCCGGGGAGCGCCAGCGCGGCGGCACGCCGCGCGGCATCGTCCATCGAGCCGGCGCGTTCGACCGGCACGCGGCCGGCCGCCAGGCGCTCGAGCTGGTCGGCAGTCTCGCCGATCAGCACCACGGCGCGACAGCGCAACACCGCCGCCTCGACGAACGCGGCGTAGTCGAGCCCCTTGTCCTGGCCGCCGGCGATGAGCACCACCTTCGCCGGCGCGAACGCCTCGAGCGCCGCGATGGCGGCCAGCGGGATCGTCGCCTGCGAGTCGTTGACCCACCGGATATCGCGCCATTCGCCCAGCGTCTCGAGACGGTGGGATACGCCGCGGAACTTGCGAATACCTGCCGCGATGGCGGCGCTCGGGGCACCGGCAAGGTCCGCCGCGAGCGCCGCCGCCAGGGTGTCGGAGAGAAGGTGCAGGCCCGACAGCGGCACCTCCGCGACCGGGAGGACGCGCTCGCCACGGATCGTCAGCCAGCCGTCCGTGAGGCGCGCGGCCAGCCAGGGGTCGGTGGCCGCCAGACCGTACCAGGCGATCGAGGCGGCGGGCAACCGGGCACCGAGCTCGCGGCACCCCGGATCGTCGGCGTTGAGCACCACTCGCCCGCTGCGCGCGGACAGCTCGCCGAGACGAGCCTTCACCGCGCGATAGGCAGCCTCGCTGGCGTGGCGGTCGAGATGGTCGGCGCCGATGTTGGTGTAGACGGCGACATCGGCGCCGCGCGAGATGGTCGGAAGTTGCAGCTCCGAGAGCTCCAGCACGGCCCAGTCGGTCGGACCGAGACGGCCGACCTGCTCGATCAGCGGACGCCCGATGTTGCCGCCCACAAGGTGTGGGATGCCCGACTCGGTGAGGATCTCCCCGATCATCGCGGTCGTGGTGGTCTTGCCCTTCGTCCCGGTGACCGCCAGCACCCGGGCGCCGGTGAGCCGAAGGAAGAGCTCGACCTCGCTGACCAGCTCGACCCCCCGTTCGATCGCCTCGGCGAGCGCCGCGCGCAACCACGGATCGGTGGTCGGGAAGTCGGGCGAGATACTCGGACTGGTGACCAGCAGGTCGCCCCGCGCAATGAGCGCACGCGCCTCATCCTCGGGAATGCCCAGGGCGAGGTGGATCGCCCGGTCGCCGAGGCTCGCCACCTCATTCGCCAGCTCGCCGGCAGGGCGGCGGTCGTAGACCGTCACCTCGGCGCCGCTGTCGGACAGGAGTCGCGCCGCGGCACAGCCAGACCGGGCCAGGCCGAACACGACCGCCCGTCGGCCGCGCAGGTCGTCCAGGGTGCGAATCGGTGCGGTCACGCTGGTCATCGGTCCCGCTACAGCCCGTTCACGGTCGCGAGGTAGATGCTGAAGCCGAGCAGGCCGGCGAGGGCGCTGACGATCCAGAAGCGGAGCGTGATCTTCTCTTCGGCCCAGCCGAGCAGCTCGAAGTGGTGCTGCAGCGGCGCCATCCGAAAGATCCGGCGGCCCCGCAACTTGAAGGAGCCCACCTGCAGCACCACGCTCATGATCACCGCCAGGAAGACGAAGCCGATCACGGCCAGGAGCACCAACTGAGTGGTGATGGTGGCCACCACGGCCAGCGTAGCGCCCAGCGACAGCGCGCCCGCATCGCCCATGAAGAGCTGTGCCGGGTGGACGTTGAACCACAGGAAGCCCATCAGCGCGCCGATGATCAGTGCGCAAAAGATGGCCAGGTTGGGCTGCGACGGCTTGCCGCCGGGTACCTCGACCAGCGCGATCAGCAGGTAGGCCACGAAGCTGAAGATGAGCACGCCGGCGGCGAGCCCGTCGAGCCCATCGGTCAGGTTCACCGCGTTGCTGACTCCGACGATCACGAAGGCGACGAACAGGATGAACAGGAAGCCGCCGATCACCACCACACCGGCGAACGGGACGTCCACACCGGTGATGTCGAAGTGGCGCTGGATGTAGAACGCGGCCAGCAGGGCCACGATCGTCTGCCAGACGAGCTTGAAGCGGCCGCGCACGCCGACCCCGGTGCGCACATTCACGAAGTCGTCGATGGCGCCCAAGATCGAGACGCCGACGAGCGCCAGCATCGGTGTCAGGGTGAATGGATCCTCGATCCGCATGGCCATCGCCAGGAACATGACCACCACCACCAGCAGCATGCCGCCCATCGTCGGCGTGCCGGACTTGCGCACGTGCCCCTGCGGCCCTTCGGAGCGGATCTGCTTGCCAAAGCCCAACCGCTGCAGGAGACCGATGTAGATCGGTCCCAGCAGGAGCACGCCGGCAAAGGCGGCGAGGAGGGCCACCACGATCGACAGCATGGTCAGTGGTCCCCCGTCGGCCGAGGACCCGACTCCCGGGAGAGCGCGGCGACCAGCCGGTCCAGCGCAACGCCGCGCGAGCCCTTGATGAGCAGCAGGTCGCCGACCCCGGGCGCGAGCTCGCGCTCGACCAGGGCCAGTGCCTCCTCGACGTCCGCGGCAACCGCGACGTGCGCCAGGCCAGCCAGCCTCGCCCCATCGGCGATCCAGCGCCCGCGCTCCCCCACGGTGACCAGGCCGTCCACCACGGCCGCCGCTCGACCTCCGATCTGTCGGTGCTGCCGCTCCTCGCCCGACCCCAGCTCGAGCATGTCCCCGAGCACCGCCAGACGACGGCGCCCGGCGGCGATCGGCGTCTCGCCAAGAAAGTCGAGCGCGGCCGAGACCGAGACCGGGGACGCGTTGTACGTGTCGTCGATGATCATCGCCCCGCCTGCGCCCTCCACCAGCGCCATTCGGTGCGCCGCGCGGCTGCCGGCCGTCAGCGCCGCCTCGACCTCGTCGAGCGGCACGCCGAAGTGCTCGCCCACGGCCGCTGCCGCCAGGGCATGCAGGACGAGATGGCGCCCGGGCATGGCGGAGTGCACGCGCCGCGTGCCCCATGGCGTCTGCAGCGTGAAGCGCGTGCCGCCCAGCCCGCGCGACTCGATGTCGGCGGCGCGCACATCGGCCCCCGCGGACAGGCCAAAGGTGCGAACCGCGGCGTGCGTCACCGCTCGCATGGCGACGACGCGCGGATCGTCGGCGTTCAGCACGGCGAGGCCACTCGCCGGCAGCGCTGCCGGCAGCTCGGCCTTGGCGCGGGCGATCGCCTCGATGCTGCCGGCTCGCTCGAGATGGGTCGGATGCACGGCCAGGACGACCCCGACCTCCGGCTGCGCGATATCGGCCAGGAGGGCGATCTCGCCCTCGGTGTACATGCTCATCTCCAGGACCGCCACCTCGTGCTCCGGCTGCAGGCGCAGGAGCGTCATCGGCAGACCGGTCTCGCTATTAAGGTTGCCCTCGTTGCGAATCACCCGCAGCGTCCGGGCGAGGACGTCAGCCACGATCTCCTTGGCGATCGTCTTTCCGGTCGATCCGGTGACCCCCACCACGCGGACCGCGGAGCGGCTGCGCCACCAGCGGGCGGCGGCCTGGAGCGCGGCGAGGGCGTCGGGTACCTGGACGATCGCCGCATCGGCGCCGGCGGGAAGCGCAATCGGACGCTCCACGAGCAGGACGCTCGCCCCGAGCGCAGCCGCCTCGGCGGCGAAGCGATGGCCGTCAACGCGCTCTCCACGCAGGGCGACGAAGCAGCAGCCCGGGACGACCCTGCGGGAATCGACCACGGCGCCTGCGAACGAGGTGGCCGAGGTCGGCCCCAGGAGGTGGCCGCCGGTGGCAGCCAGGAGGTCTTCGAGGCGGATCGACGGAGGCACTCCGTTATCTGCAGCTGATGCCGTCGAGTCTATCAGCCTCACTTTGCGGCCACCGGATCGACGATTCGGTCGGGCGGGATGGCCAGGTACTCCAGCATGCGCGGCGCGAGGTCGCTGAAGACGGCAACCGGCGTCTCGACCGTGCGGAAGCCTGCCCACGTGACGGGCCGATGAATCAGGATCAGGGTGACGAGCTGCGGGTCGCTGGCCGGCATGATCGAGATGAACGAGGCGTCGATCCAGCCCTCGATATACGCGTAGCGGGTTCGCGTCTCGTAGATCGCCTTCCCGGACCCATCGGTCCCCACCTGGACCTGGCTGCGAATCGGTCCGGCCACCTGCGCGGTCCCGGTCTTGCCTGCCACGGCGTAGCCGGGGATCGCCGCCGGCTTGGCGATACCGTCGTCGATGGCCCCGGTCAGCAGTTCGAGGACGGTGGCGGCGGTCTCCTCGCGCATCGTCCGCTCGCCGGGTGCGACATCGGCCTCGTGATAGACGCCGTCGGGGCCTGTCCACCCCGCGATGAGGTGTGGGGTGACCAGCGTTCCCCCGTTGGCGATCGCCGCGTAGCCGGCGATCAACTGCATGGCGGTCACGCTGAGCCCCTGGCCAAACGCGTTCTGCGCAGCGGTCAGGTCGCCAGAGGCGTTCGGCCCATCGGGATTCCAGACGACCCCCGACGCCTCGCCGACCAGGTCGATCCCGGTCGGTGACCCGAACCCGAACCGCTTGAAGGCCTCGTACAGCCGCTCCCGACCGAGCAACAGGCCAATCTTCGCCGCACCGACGTTGTTCGACAGCTTCAGGACCTCGCCCGCGGTGATGTCCCCATGGCCGTAGCCATAGGTGGCGCGGTCCGCATTCTGGATCCGGATGGTCCCGATGCGGAGGTTGTTGTCGTCGTGGACGGTCGTCTCGGTGGTTATCGCGGCGGCATCCAGCGCCGCCGCCACGGTGAACGCCTTCATCACCGATCCTGGCTCGTACTGGCGGCTCACCGCAGGGTTGGTGTAGAGCGACGGATCGGCCGTCCCGTAGGCATTGGCGTCAAACGATGGGAAGGTAGCCAGCGCCAGGATGGCGCCGGTCCGCGGATCCATCACGATCCCGGTCACACCCTTGGCCTGGTTCTTCTCGAGGGTGCTCCACATCGCCGCCTCGAGCATGTGCTGCAGGCCGATGTCGAGGGTGAGTGTCAGATCGGCACCATCGACCGGCGGGCGCAGCTCGTAGACCGAGTCGGCGATGCGCTGGCCACTGACATCCTCCTGTGCGGTGACGGCTCCCGGCAATCCCGCCAGCAGGGCGTCCTCGGCGCCCTCAAGGCCATACTGTCCCTCGCCATCAACGTTCACGTAGCCGAGCAGCTGCGCACCGAGGGTGGTCCCCGGCGAGATCCCGGCGAGCGGGTAGACCCGCCGCGTCTCGGGGATCATCCCGACACCCGGCAGGTCGAGCGCCGCAATGCGCTCGGCGATCGTGTTGTCAACCCGGCGCCGCAGCCAGACCCACGGGTCGTCGCCGGTGATCCGCGCGCGGACGTCGGCGACGTCCATCCCCAGCACCGAGGCAAGCAGCGACGAGCTGCTCTCGACGTCCTCGATGGTCGGCGGCGTGGCAAAGACCGACTGGACCTGGACCGATGAGGCGAGCAGCTCGCCGTTCCGGTCGCGGATCTCGCCGCGCTCGGCGGGAATCTCCTCGTTCTGCGCGAGCTGGTTGAGCGCGATCTTGACGAGGCGCTCGCGGTCCGCAACCTGCCACCACACCAGCCGCCCACCGATGATCGTGGCGAGCAGGGCAGCCACGATCATCAGGAGCAGGGCGCGGGCACGGCTGTCGGTCCTGGCGAGCACGGCGTCTCCGGCAGTCGCGGCCCGGCGGCCGCGACTG
>JBBEBK010000013.1:0-7873 GCA_040882375.1 Chloroflexota bacterium | reverse complement strand
TGCCGGTGTAGAAGGGATGGCAATTCGCGCAGACCTCGACCCGGATCGACTCGACGGTCGACCCGACGGTGAAGGTGGTCCCGCAGACGCAGTGCACCTGGGTCTGATGGTACTGCGGATGGATCTCTGACTTCATGTGGCTCCTGGGCTTCCTGGCTCGCTCAGGCGGGCGACGGCCCGCCAGCGACGACGCTGACGCGCTTCTTGGCGCGGGTCTGATGACTGAACTTGACGGTGCCATCGGCGGTGGCGAAAAGGGTGTAGTCCCGCCCCATGCCGACGTTCTCGCCGGGGTTGAAGGTGCTGCCGCGCTGGCGAACGATGATCGTGCCCGACAGGACACGCTGTCCGTCGCCACGCTTCACGCCAAGCCGCTGGCCGGCCGAGTCGCGGCCGTTCCTGCTGGAGCTGCCGGCTTTCTTGTGTGCCATCTGGTTCCTCTACTCCTCGCCCTTCGGCTTGGCTGCGCGGCGCGCTCGCGGTTTCGGCTGCTCCGTGGCGGCCACATCGGGCGTGGCGGCCTTCGCGCGCGGGGTCCGCGGACGAGCGGCCTTCGGCGTTGCAGCCCTCTCCTCGACCGGCTCGGCGGCCTTCGGCTTGGCGGTGGCCTTCGGCTTGGCGGTGGCCTTCGGCTTGGCGGTGGCCTTCGGCTTGGCCTCCGGCTCGGTCGCGGCCGCTGCCGCCTGCAAGGTCGGGTGAATGGCGTCGATGTGCACGCTCATCAGGTGCTGCCGGTGCCCGGTGCGGCGTCGGTACTTGACCTTCTGCTTGAACTTGAAGATGACCAGCTTCGGGCCAAGCGTCTCGCCCAGCACGGTTGCGCTGACCGATGCACCGGGTACCACGGGCGTGCCCACGGTCACGTCGTCGCCGTCCGCGATCATCAGGACGCGATCAAAGGTGACCGATGCACCGGGCTCGACCTCCAGCCGCTCGATGGTGAGCGTGCTGCCGGCCTCGACCCGGTACTGCTTCCCGCCGCTGCTGACGACGGCGTACATGATCATCTCCAGTGGGGTGGTTCAACGGTCGCGTGGTCCTCGGTGCGGACGCACGGCGAAGCGGGCCGACGTACTGCCCGCGGAACGGCGAGTCTACCGGGCGATCGGGGGGGTGTCAACGAACAGGAGCCGCGTCCGCACCGCCGGACCGGCCCGCAGCCGAAGGTCGAGGGAGGCGACCACGTCCTCCGGGCGCCCGGCGCCGCTGGCGTCGAGGCGCAGCACCAGGCGCAGGAGCGCGCGATGCTCGTCCTCGTTGACCTCCAGCACCTCGACATCCTCGACCAGCGGCCGCAGGTCACGGGTCCCCGCGTCCGCGCGGCGCTCGCTCTCGCCTCGCCGGCGCTTGCCGATCAGGCGCGGCGCGCCAAGCAGCCGAACCACCGCACCGCGCAGCGACTCGCTGGTCAGGGTCTCGTCGCCACGCACCTCGATCTCGTACTCGGCGGCCCGCAACTGCGATGATGCCGACGGGAAGCCGTGCCACACCTCGCGCGCATCGACCACCTCGAGCCCTTCCGGCAAGAGAGCCGCGGCGGCCTGGATTCGGCCGATCGGCACCAGCTCCTCGAAGTAGGCCTCGAGGACCTCGCCACGCAGCTCGATTCCCACCGGCAGGTTGGCGGCGAACTTCAGGCGCGGCCGCGGCCGCTGGGCGTTCGTCCGCGAGAGGGGGAGCCCGGACTCGGCAAAGATTCGTTCGAACTCGGCCATCAACTCGGCCTGGCGCATGCGCAGGGCGGGGTGGCGCCGTGCGAAGAGGATCTGCCAGCGCTGACGCGGCTGGTCGGGCGGTCGTGTGCTCATCATCTCCGATGGTACTCCGCCCCCCGGCATGACCGACATCAAGGTGCATCGTAGGATGGACCCGTGAGGGACATCCTCGATGCGTTGCGACGGCACCGGCTCGGCATCTTCGTCCTGGCCGTTGGGGTGTTGCTCGGGTGGCTGATCTGGTCGGCCAGGGGCGCGTTGCCTGCCTTCGTCATCGGGGTGGCGCTGGCATTCGTCCTCGACCCGGGAGTCACGATTCTGCAGCGCCGCGGCCTGCCGCGCTGGGCGGGAATCCTGGCAGCCTATGTCGCCGTGGTGGCGATCGTCTGGGCGCTCGTCGCCTTCGCCGTCCCGCCAATCGCCGGCCAGACGCGGGACCTCATCGGCAACCTGCCGCAGCTCGGGGCGGCGCTATCGGAGATGCAGCACGGCATCGATGACTGGTATCACTCCCTCCCGCTTCCGGACGACTTGCGCGCCATCCTCGACGAGGCGATCGTTCGGGGAGAGGCCGCATTCGGTGAGGCGATCCGCGAGATCCTCGGTCCCGCGGTCGGGACGCTGTTCCGCACGTTCGGGTTCGTCATCGGGCTGGTGGTGATCCCGGTCTGGCTCTTCTTCATGCTGAAGGACCGCGAGCGGATCCCGGGCGCCGTCGCCGGAGCTCTGCCGTCAGCCTGGCGGGATGACAGCGACAACATCCTGCGACTGCTCGCGGGCGTCGGCGGCCGCTGGGTGCGCGGCCAGCTGCTGCTGGGATTCGCCATCTTTGTCGCAACGGCCATCGGTCTCACCATCCTCACCGTGGTCGGTTTTGCGGAGTTCGGGTCGTTCACCCTGGTGCTTGCCCTCATCGCGGGCGTCCTGGAGTGGTTCCCGATCATCGGTCCCATCATTGCGGCCATCCCCGCCGTGCTCATCGGGATCACCATCAGCCCCGCTGCGGCCATCGCGGCGGTGATCCTGTACGCCGCCATACAGCAGCTCGAGAACAACCTGCTGGTCCCGAAGGTGCTCGGCGACGCGGTCGACCTTCACCCGGCGGTCTTGATCGTCGCGCTCGTCGTTGGCGCCGGCCTGTTCGGCATCGGCGGCGCGATCCTGGCTGCCCCGGTGACGGCCGCCGGCCGCGACCTGTATCGGTACATCTTCCGGCGCCTGAACGGCGTGCCGGCTGACGAGGCCCTCGCCCAGACTTCCAGGGGCCAGACTCCGCAATTGCCCGCCCCGCCGGATCCGGCGCTGCCAGAGCCGCCAGACAAGGTGCCGGCCTGACCGGCCGTCAGAAGGTGGGTTTCCAGGCGTGCATCCGCACCGACTGCAGGATCCCCATCCCGAACAGCAGCGAGATCATCGATGACCCACCGTACGTCACGAACGGAAGCGGGACGCCGGTCACCGGCATCACCCCGGTGACCATCCCGATGTTCACCATCACCTGGAAGACGAGCAGGCTGGCCAACCCGCCGGCCACCATCATCCCCAGCCGATCGCGCGCACTCCAGCCGATCGCCAGGACCCGCCACACCAGCAGGGCGAAGATGCCGAGCAGCATGATTCCACCCGCGAAGCCGAGCTCCTCCGCCACGACGGTGAAGATGAAGTCGGTCGACTGCACCGGCAGGTAGCCGAGCTGGTTCTGCCGTCCGGCGGTCAATCCCTGGCCGAACCATCCGCCTGATCCCACGGCGTTGAGCGCCTGGATGAGCTGGTAGCACGCCCCCTGCGGATCGGTCTGCGGGTCCAGGAAGCAGAAGAGACGCTGACGCTGGTAGTCCTGCAGCGCGCCGATGGCGAGGGGCGCCATGGCGACCACGATCCCCGACAGGATCGCCAGCCAGCCGATGCTGGCACCGGCGATGAACAGCATCCCCACCAGGATGGCGACGAATACGAGCGCCGTACCGAGGTCCGGCTGGCGGAAGACGAGGAGCGCCGGGACCGCCATCAGCAGCCCCGCCCCAACGATGGTGCTCAACTTGCCGATCCGCTCGCCGCGCGAGGCAAGGAAGCTGGCCAGCACCACGATCATCAGCACCTTGCTGATTTCGCTGAACTGGAAGTCGAGCCCGGCCACGGTGATCGACATCTGGGCGCCGAACAGGTTCGTGCCGACCAGCATCGTCAGCGCTAGCAGCCCGAGCACCGCGAGATAGATCGGCGCGGCGAGCATCTGCAGCCAGTGGTAGTCGATGCTGGCCGCCACGAAGAAGATGATCAGCCCGATGCCTGCCCAGATGAGCGTCTTCACGGTCTGGGAGAGTGCGCCTGGCGTGCTCTCGACCGTGTAGTCGGCGGAGAACCCCATGGCCGCCCCAAACACGACGAGCAACAGCACGTAGACCAGCAGCTGCCGGTCGAACGCGCGCCAGCGCTGGCCACGCAGCGTATCAACAAATGTTGCGCCGGTCACGGTGGTGGCCACGCTAGTTCGCCGCCACCAGCGAGAAGTCGCGTGGGTCGAGCCGGATGTCCTGGTCGAGCTCGTACCACTGCTGGAGGAAGTACTTGACCACCTCGAGGGAGACGTTTCCCCGCACCGTTGCCGCGTAGCTGAACGTGACGATCGCCAGGTCGGCATCGGTCGCGCCGGGCGCCGATGGCACCCACGCCACGAACCACGAGTGGAACGGAAGCGACCCATCGGCTGCCGGGGTGCCGAACTCAGCGGTGCCGGTCTTGCCGGAGAGGGCGCCGGGCAGCCGGAGGTCGCGGATGTTGTACGCGTGGCCCGTGGTGATCACCTGGCGCGCGCCGATCCGCATGGTCTGGAGGTTCTGCTCGGCGACGGGGAGGGTCCGCAGGATCTCCGGCGCGTAGGCCCGAAGCAGCGTGCCGGTCGCGTCCGCTTCGCCGCGCACGATCATCGGCCGCATCAGCCGCCCGCCGTTGGCCAGCGCGCTGTAGGCGTTCAGCAACTGCAGCGGCGTGACGGCGATCACGTTCTGGCCGATCCCCGCCTGGGCGAGCTCCCCGGTGAAGACATCGGGGCGACCCTGCGACTGCGCCCACTGCCGGCTGATGACGATCCCGGCCGACTCCCCCGGCAACTGCACCCCGCTGCGCTCGCCGAAGCCGAGCTGGCCGGCCCAGAAGCCGAGCCGGTCGAGCCCCACGTTGATCGCCATCTGGTAGAAGAACGTGTCGGAGCTCTTGGCATAGGCCTGGACCATGTTGAGCGGCCCGAACCCCGCGTGGTTCCAGTCGAACAGGCACTGGCCGGTCGGCGCATCGGGGATCTGGTAGCAGCCGTACGTCGGCCAGCGCTGTGACGCGGTGGTCACCCCGTCCTCGAGCGCGGCGATGCCGGTGACCAGCTTGAAGGTGGACCCCGGCGGGTAGATGTCCGCGATGGCGTGATTGCGAAGCGGAAGCGTGGGGTCTTCCAGGTAGGCGGCGTAGTCCTCCTGCGAGATGCCGCCGGCGAACTTGTTGTTGTCGTACGCCGGGAGTGAGACCATCGCCAGGATCTCGCCGGTCTGCGGATTCATCACCATCGTCACGCCCTGCGCGACGCCTGCCACGCCCAGCCCCCACAGCAGCGAGTCGGTGGCCACGCGCTGCATCCGCGCGTCGATGCTCAACACCAGGTTGCGGCCCGCTACCGGCTCGCCGAGCGTCTCGATCACCTTGACCGGGCGGCCCGAGGCATCTCGCTCCCACAGCTGCTCGCCGTACGTCCCGCGCAACGACTCCTCGTAGCTGGCCTCGACTCCATCGCGGCCGATGGAGTCGTCGCGGAGATACCCCTCCGCGGCGAGTTCGGCGTACTCGTCACGCGAGACCGGTCCCGTGTAGCCGAGCACATGCGACAGCAGGGCGCCATCCGCCTCCCCCTGCTCATTGAGATACTGCCGGACCGCCTCCACATCTACCGATATCCCAACCAGCTCGTCCGCGCGCTCACCGATGAGGAGCGCAGCCTCGCGGCTGATGCCGCGGGCCAACGGAACGAGGTCGAACGGCGAACCGCTGAAGGCCCGGAGGCGCGCTTCCAGGGTCGACACCGGGAGACCGGCCATATCCGCGGTGCGCAACAGGACGCGAGATCGGTCGGATGGGCGCGCGGGCAGGTCGGCCGGGCGCGCGTACAGGGTCCATGACGGAGTGTTGACCGCCAGCGGTCGGCCCTCCCGGTCAAAGAGCAGGCCGCGCGGAGAGCGGATCGGAATCTCGACCGTGCGCGCGGCGCTGGCGCGTGCGGCGTACTGGGCCCCCTCAACGACCTGCAGCTGGAAGAGCCGGGCGCTGAGACCGGAGAAGACGAGGGCCATCACCACGTAGAGAGCGACAAAACGGGCCCGCGAGCGAGGCGGGTCCGACCGGCCCTCGTTCGGATCCGCCATCAGCCGGTCACCAGACAGGCTGGTCCGGTACGTCGAGCCGCAGCAGCAGCAGACGCGCCGGGTACAGGGCCAGGGCGCCCAGGATGGCGTTCAGCACGGCGGCCGGCAGCAGCAGGTCGAATGGAATCCCACCCTGAAGCGGCAGGTCAACGAGGCGCAGCACGCCGAGGGCGACCAGGTCGGCGAACAATGATCCGACGAAAACGGCCGCGACCGGATAGACCCACGGCATTCGCCCGAAGACCCGCTGCCCCGCCGCCACGATGACCACGAGGAGCAACAGGGCCAGCGGAATGCTGCCGAGCGGCTCGCGCACGAGAAGATTGGCGCTGAGGCCGGCCACGAACGCCCACGCGACGCCCGGCCCAAAGCCGCGCAAGACGGTGACAAGGACGACGACGACAAGCACGAGATTCGGCCGCACGCCACCGATGACCATGACCGGTGCAATGGCGGCGTGTGCGATCCCGACGAGGAGCGCGAGCAGGGCGCCGGTGTAGCTGATCTGGGTCCCCTGGGTTGGCGTGGCGGCTTTGGAGGGCGGTGGTCCGAGTATACCGATGCGAGAGGTCCGACCGCGGGGCGAGGTGAGCGTTTCACGTGAAACACCAGTGCTCGGAGAAGTGTGGATAACGTCGCAATAAGCCGTCGGTACAGCCTCGGACTGGTAGAATGGGGATGCCCATTTGAACTCGCAGCGGAGCGGCCGTGGTCAGGGTCACGGCGTGTACCAACCAGAAGGGCGGCGTCGGCAAGACGACGACCGTTGTCAACCTGGCGGCCAGTCTGGCCCTCTCCGGAACCTCGACGCTTGTCATCGACCTGGACCCCCAGGGGAACGCGACGAGCGGGCTTGGTGTCGATCGGCGATCACTCGACCGATCAGTGTACGACGCGCTCATCGATCGGGTCCCGATCAGCGAGCTGACGCTCGGTACGGCGGTGGAGGGACTTGATCTGGTGCCTTCGGCAGCCGCGCTGTCGGGTGCCGAGGTGGAGCTGGTGGGCATGCCGGCGCGCGAGCGACGGTTATCGGTCTGCCTCGCAGGGCTCGACCAGAAATACGACCGCGTGCTCATCGATTGCCCGCCATCGCTGGGGCTGTTGACGGTAAACGCGCTCACAGCCGCGGACGGCGTGCTGATTCCGATCCAGACCGAGTACTACGCACTGGAGGGGCTGAGCCAGCTGGTGAATACGATCCGCCTCGTTCGCGAGAGCCTGAACCCGCGCCTGGAGATCGACGGCGTGCTGCTGACCATGTTCGACGGTCGCACGCGGCTCTCCGTGCAGGTCGCCGCCGAAGTGCGCCGCCATCTCAACGGAACCGTGTACGACACCGTCGTCCCACGCTCGGTGCGGCTCGCCGAGGCGCCCAGCCATGGGCTGCCGATCGCCCTGTATGACCCGTCGTCCCGGGGTGCCCTCGCGTACGGGGCGCTCGCGCTCGAGGTGGCCGCGCGTGGCTAGGTCATATGGGCTGGGACGCGGCCTCGAGGCGCTCATTCCGAGGTCCACCGAGCTTCGCGCAAACACGATCCCACTCGACCGCATCTCGCGCAGCCCGGTGCAGCCGCGGGGCCAGTTCGACGACGACGGCATCGCCGAACTGGCGGCATCGATCGCCACGCACGGCGTCCTGCAGCCGATCATCGTGCGCGTCACCGCCGACGGACGCTACGAGCTGATCGCGGGCGAGCGCCGCCTGCGCGCTGCGCGGCTTGCCGGCCTGACCGATATCCCCGCCACCAT
>JBBEBK010000012.1:0-8084 GCA_040882375.1 Chloroflexota bacterium | reverse complement strand
CGCTGGCCCGATTGAACGAACAGCTCGCCGCGGCTCGGCTGGCGGCGGGACTGACGCGCATGCGCGGTCCCGGGGTGGTGATCGAGATCGCCGACTCGAACCGGATCGTGCCGGCCGGCGAGAACCCGGCCAACTTCATCGTGCTGGTGGATGACCTGCGCGACATCGTCGCGGCGCTGTGGGCATCGGGGGCGGAGGGAATCGCCATCAACGGTGAGCGGCTGGTGGCGACCTCGTCGATCTACGGGGTCGGTGCCTCGGTGCTCGTCAACACGGCGTTCCTGTCTCCGCCGTTCCGCGTCGAGGCAATCGGGGCGGACGGGCTCCTGGATCGGTTCATGCTGGACGCCGCGTTCCGAGGGCGCGTCGGGCAGCGCGTTGAGCTGTTCGGGCTCGAATTCGCCACGGCGAACAGGCTGGAGATCGACCTGCCCGCCTTTATCGGCAACACCCGGTTCCGCTGGGCCGTCCCGTCGGAGCAGGTGCAGTGATGCGCGGACGCACGGCGCAGTTCTCCCTCGTGGCGGTGGCCATGGTGATCGGCTTGCTGGCGGTCGGTCAGCTGCGCTCTCAGGCGAGGCCGGCGGAGGTGACCAGGCTCTCGGCACAGGAACTCTCCACGTTGATCGAGACGCTCACCCAGCGCAACCGCGAGCTGCGTACCGGCCTTGCCGACATCCGCGAGCAGGTCCGCGAGTACACGCTGCTCGGATCGCAGGGCCAGAGTGCCATCGACGTCAGCCGCGAGGATCTCCGTCGAATCACCGCCTTCGCCGCGCTCGCCCCGGTCGAGGGGCAGGGGATCGTCATGATCGTGGACGGAGATCTCGACGCGATCGCCCTCAACGACCTGATCAACGAGCTGCGCAACGCCGGCGCCGAGGCGATCGCGGTGGATGAGGTGCGGGTCACGGTCCGATCGGTGGCGATCCAGGGAGCGCTGTCGCTGCAGGTGGATGGAGTCGCTATCGCAAAGCGGTTCTCGCTGCGGGCGATCGGTTCTCCCGAGGGGCTGCTCGCCGCGGTGGAGCGTCCAGGTGGCATCATCTCGCAGTTGAAACTGTTCGTGAGCGCCACCATCCAGGTGCGCCAGTCTGAATCGGTCCAGTTGCCGGCGACCGCGGTGTCGCTGGCTCCGACCGTTGGAGAGGCAGGGGAGTGAACAAGACCGGCCCCGTCAACGACTTGATCCACCGCGCCCTGGACGTCGCCCAGCAGGGCGGTGCCGGATACGTGGACGTCCGCGTCGTGGAGCGGCAGACCGAATCGCTGACCGTGAAGAACGGTGCCCTCCAGGAGGCCGGCGCCAACCTGTCGTCGGGATTCGGGGTGCGGGCCCTGGTCGATGGTGCCTGGGGCTTCTCGGGCAGCGCGCGCCTCGAGCCGGACGAGGTGGAGCGAGTCGCCCGCGAGGCGGTCGCCATCGCTCGGGCAAGCGCTCTTGCCCAGCGGGATCCGATCCAGCTCGACGATTCGCCGCCGGTGGTGGCCTCCTACAACACGCCGTACGTCGAGGATCCGTTCGTCGTTCCGCTCGACGAGAAGCTGCGGATCCTGATGGAGGCCGACGCCGCCATGGCCCGCGTGCCAGGTGTCAACGTGCGCAGCAGCAGCATGGAAGTCGGGCGAGAGGAGAAGATCTTCGTCTCGTCGGAGGGTGCGCGAATCGAGCAGGATCTTGTCGAGGTCGGCGCCGGGATGGAGACGAGTGCGGCGAATGATTCCGAGGTCCAGCGCCGCAGCTTCCCGCAGTCGGCCGGCGGCCAGCATGTCACGGGCGGATTCGAGGCGATCCGGGCGCTGAAGCTGGCCGAGCACGGGGAACAGCTGGCGGAAGAGGCGGTCGCCCTGCTGACGGCGCCCCAGTGTCCGTCGGGACGGATGACGGTGATCATCGGCTCTTCACAGCTGGCGCTGCAGGTGCACGAATCATGCGGCCACCCGATCGAGCTCGACCGCGTACTCGGCATGGAGGCAAGCTTCGCCGGGACCAGCTTCCTCACCCTCGACAAGCTCGACCGGCTGCAGTACGGCAGTCCGATCGTCAACATCGATGCCGATGCGACCGTGCCCGGGGGCCTCGGCACCTTCGGCTTCGACGACGAGGGCGTTCCGGCACAGAACGTGCCGATCGTGGAGGCCGGGAGATTCGTCGGCTACCTCACCAGCCGCGAGACGGCGCCGGTGATCGGGCGACGCAGCATGGGCAGCAGCCGGGCATCGGGCTGGAACGTCATCCCGTTGATTCGGATGACCAACGTGAACCTGCGACCCGGCTCGGCGGGGACCCTCGAAGACCTGATCGCCGAAACGAGGGACGGGATCTACATGGCCAGCAACCACTCGTGGAGCATCGATGACCGTCGGCTGAACTTCCAGTTCGGCACCGAGATCGGCTGGCTGATCAAGGACGGACGGCTGGGCCAGATGGTTAAGAACCCGACCTACACCGGCATCACGCCGGAGTTCTGGGGCAGCTGTGATGCCATCTGCGGGGAGTCAGAGTGGAACCTGTGGGGGCTGCCGAACTGCGGGAAGGGCGAGCCGATGCAGACGCACCGGGTCGGCCACGGCGCAGCGCCCGCCCGCTTCAGGAACGTCCAGGTCGGAGTTGGCCAGTGGTAGCCACTCACTGGGATCGTGCCGCCATCGAGTCCCTGGTCGCACGCTCACTCGCCGAGGTCCGGGAGGGCGAGGCAGAGGTGATCTTCACAGCTCGAGACGCTGCCCTGACCCGGTTTGCCAACTCGCGCATCCACCAGAACGTGGCCGAGCACGACGCCACCATCCGCGTCCGCGTGGTGGATGAGGGACGCACCGGGGTGGCATCCACCAATCGGACCGATGCCGACGGGCTGCGCGACGTCGCAGCGCGCGCGGTGGCCATCTGCCGGCGCGCAACGCCGAACCCGGGCGGCGCGCCGCTCTCCGGTCCGGTGCCGTCGAATGCTCCGCCCGACCTTGGCTTCGCCGATGCGACCAGCCGAAGCGATCCCGAGATGCGCGCCGCCGGCGCGCGGGCGGTGATCGTCGCCGGCGATGCCGCCGGTCTCGAGACGAGCGGCGCCTTCTCCACCGAGACCGCCAGGCTGGCGGTCGCCAATTCCCGCGGGATGTGGAACAGCCACTCCGTCACGCAGGCGAAGCTGTTGACGGTGATGATGGACGGCAACGGTGCATCGGGCTATGCGCAGTCGACCAGTACGGATGTGCGCGCCATTGACGCGACCGCGGTCGGCGAGGAGGCCGCCGACAAGGCGCTTCGCAGCCGCGACGCCGAGGATCTCGAGCCGGGGAGCTACCCGGTGATCCTCGAGGAGTACGCCGTGGCGACCATCCTGGAGTACCTGTCGTGGATGGGGTTCTCCGCCCTTGCCGTGGAAGAGGGGCGTTCCTTCATGGAGCTGGGCCGACAGGTGATGGGCGCCAACGCGTCGATCTGGGACGATGGCCTCGATCCGAGTGGGCTGCCGACGACGATCGACTTCGAAGGGGTGCCGAAACGCCGGGTGAACCTGATCGTCGATGGCGTGGCGCAGGCGGTGGTGCACGATACGGTGACGGCGCAGCGCGCGGGCGTTCAGTCAACCGGCCACGGGCTTCCCGCTCCGAATGCATTCGGCCCAATGGCGTGGAACCTGTTCATGGCCCCGGGTTCGAGCTCGAAGGACGCGATGCTGGGCGGCATCAAGCGCGGCGTGTGGGTGACGCGGCTGCATTACGTGAACATCGTGCACGCCAAACGCGGCATCCTGACCGGCATGACCAAGGACGGCACCTTCCTGATCGAGGACGGGCGCATCACCCGCCCGATCCGCAACCTGCGCTTCAGCCAGTCGATCCCCGAGGCGTTCAGCCAGATCGAGGCGATCGGCGCAGAGACGCGGCTGGTGGCCGCCGAATACTCCGGGATCATGGCCCGCGTTCCCGCCTTGCGAATCGCGCACTTCGGGTTCACCGGTGCCACCGCCGCCGAGCGGGCCGAGTGAGCGTGGCGGCTGTCGAACTGCGGATCGGTGACCGGATCGGGCTGCGCAAGCTCCATCCGTGCGGCAGCCGTGAGTGGCACGTGGTTCGCCTCGGCGCCGACATCGGACTCGTCTGCGGAGGGTGTGGTCACCGCATCTTGATGGACCGCCTCACCGTTGAGCAGCGCTTCACCGGCTACCTCGAGCGCGGCCCCGAAGGCGAGGGCTGACCGATGGCCCACATCGCTCTCTCTCCCGACCTCGAACCCGATTCCCTGTCGGACGTCGGGTCGGTCTTCCAAAACCGATCGTTCCTGCTGCTGTGGGCGTCGCAGCTGCTGAGCCAGCTGGCCAGCAACATGGTTCTTGCGGCGCTCATGGCCACGGTCGTGGCGGCGACCGGCTCAAACACCGCCAACGCCGTCCTGATCCTGACCTTCCTGGTTCCGGCCGTCGCCTTCAGCGCCATCGCCGGCGTGCTCGTCGAGCGCAGCGACGCCCGCCTGATCCTGCTCGGCTCGAATGTGTTGCGCGCCGGCGGGATCGTCCTGTTCATCTTCGTCGGCACCAACGTGCCGCTGATCCTGGTGATCAACCTCTTCGTCGCCACCGTGACCGCCTTCTTCGCTCCCGCCGAGCTGACCTCGCTGCCGCGCATCGTTAAGCACCGCCACTTGATGCCGGCCAACTCGGTCTTCGTGCTGACCGTCACCGGCACGTTCGCCGTGGGGTTTGGCTTCCTCGGACCGCTCCTCCTGACAACCGCCGGCGCGGTGGCCGTGTACGTCGTGGTCGCGATCATGTTCGGCCTGGCGGCACTCGCGATCATTCCGCTCCCGGCGGTCAAGCCCGAGGTCCACGGCGTGCCGAGCGAGGCGGATGCCAGCCGCGCGCTGCGGGCAGTGTTCGAGCAGGTACGCGAGGGGCTGGCGTTCGTTCAGAGCAACCCAAAGACCGCCTGGTCGCTCATCTACCTGGGGATCGCCAGCAGCCTGCTCGGGGTGATGGGCGCCATCGGTCCCGGGTTTGCCACCGACGTCCTTCGCCTGCGCCCCGCCGATTTCTTCTTCGTGATGGGACCGGCCGGGATCGGTGCGGTGGTTGGGATCCTTTTTGTCAACGCATACGGCAAGAACCTGCCTCGTCGGCTGCTGATCGATTCCGGACTGCTGGCGATGGGGGTGACGATGCTGGCACTGGCCCTCGTCAAGCCGATCACCTTCTTCCTGTCGCCCGCCTTCCAGCCGATCGAGCAGACCCTGCCCGAAGCCCTGGCGCCGATCATCTCGCTGATCGCCCTCGTGGTGGTGATCGCCACGACCGCCGGGGTCGAGTACGCCTTCGTGGCGATTCCCGCTCAGACAGCTCTACAGGAGGAGCTGCCGTCGGAGGTCCGGGGTCGCATCTTCGGCATCCTCAACACGCTCCTGTCGGTCGCCTCGTTTCTTCCGGTGCTCGTCGCCCCGGTCAGCGCCGACCTGCTGAACCTCGTCTTCCCGGGCGCCGGGATCCCGGTGGTAATGGGGCTCCTTGGCCTCATCATCCTGTGGGCCGGCATCGCGTCGTGGCGACGGAACGCCGCTGCTGGACTCCATCGCAGCCGACCCTCCAGACCGCCCACGAGCGGGGAGCAGGCGGCGACCGGTGAGCACTAGGCTCCTCGCCGACACGATCCTGTGCGGCCAGGTCGCTGCGTCATTCGCGCCACGTCGACCCGAGACCGGGCGCGCCGGGCGGGTCGAGACCGTCGAGGCGGTTGCGATTCATGCCGGTCGGGTCATCGCGGTTGGGCGACGTACAGATCTGCTCGCAGCCGCCAGCGGCGCTCGCGTGCTGGACTTCGGGAATGCGGCGATCGTTCCGGGGATCCACGACTTTCACCTCCACCTCGTCGGCATGGCCCGCGCACGCCGCGACCTTCGCCTGGACGGGGTGGACCTGTTCGCGGAGGCCGTGGCCGCCGTTCGCACCGCCGCGGACTCGCTGCCGGCCGATGCCTGGCTGCGCGGGCGCGGCTGGGCCGAGCAGTTGCTCGCCGGGCGCGAGCTGGCTGCGCTGGCCAACGCATGCGCGCGGCGCCACGTCCTGCTCTACTCGCACGACTCTCACTCGGCGTGGGTCTCGCCGGCTGCCCTGGCGGTCGCAGGCATCGTGCCCGGAACACCCGATCCACCCGGCGGCCGCATCGAGCGAGACGCGAGCGGCCTGCCGACCGGCATCCTGCGCGAATCAGCGGCTGACCTCGTGGAAACCGTGGCCGGTCGTCTGCGCGGCCCCGCGCTCGAGGAGGCGCTCGACGATACGCTGGCGGAACTGGCCGCGCTGGGAATCACCGGCGCCACCGATGCCGGCGACACGACAGATACCAACGGAATCGGTGCGTACGCCTTTCTCGGTGACCGGGCGTCGCTGATCCTTGCGGCCCGCGATCGCATCGACGGTCGGCTGCGGCTGAGCGTCAACCTGCCGGCCGCCGCGATCCCCGCGGCGGCGGCAGCCGGGATCCGCAGTGGGGCGGTCGTGGCGGGCGCCGGCACAATTCGCTGGGGATGGGCCAAGGCCTACGCCGACGGCGCCCTCGGTTCTCGCACCGCAGCGCTCTTTGCCCCGTACACCTGCGGGGAGACGGCGGGCCTCGGGATCGCGCGATTGACCCCCGCGGAGCTCACCGACATCGTCCGAACAGGGAGGGGAGCTGGGATATCAACAGCCGTGCACGCCATCGGCGACCGCGCGGTGGCGATGGCACTCGACGCCATCGACTACGGTGGCCCTCGCCTTCCCGAAGCTCCCGCGGATCGCATCGAACATGCCCAGCTGGTCCGTGCGGCCGATCGTGCGCGATTCGGCGAGCTGGACGTCACCGCCAGCATCCAGCCGATCCACTGTGTGTCCGACCGAGATCTCAGCGAGGCGTGTTGGGCCGACCGTCTCAGCGACGCCTACGCGTATCGGTCCCTGGCGGCAGCCGGTGCGCGCCTGGCATTCGGCACGGACGCGCCGATCGAATCGGTCAACCCGTGGCACACCCTGTTCGCCGCGATGCATCGGCGCATGCCGGATGATGGCACCCCCGACTGGCAGCCGGGGGAGGCGCTCGGTGCCGCGATGGCCCTGGCGGCGATGACCGCTGGTCCGGCGCTCGCCGCGGGCCGGACAGACGTCGGGCACCTCCGGCCCGGCGCGGTCGCCGATCTGGCAGTTCTGAGCACCGATCTCACGACGTTGCTGGCCGGGGATGAGCCGGTCGCAGACGTCCGATCGCTTCTGACGCTCGTCGACGGGAAGGAGATTCATCGGGCCTGACCCGATGCTGCGTGTATCGCGTTGCGGAGCTATCTGGCGCGGCGTACGATCGCGCCGATCGGGGCGGAAGATGCAGGTGGAGGCGCTGACGGTGGCAGAACAGGACGATCTGGAGTCAAAGGGAGTTCGAGACGACGGGCTGGTCCCGGTCGGCCCGGGCGAAGCCTCCACGACGTTTGATCCGACGAGGCTCGACTTTGGCCATTACATCGGGATGACCATCGAGGAGTTGGCGGCCGTCGACGCAGACTATCTGCGCTGGCTCGAGCGGCACCCCTCGGGCCACCGCTACCGCGCGGAGATCCAGCGGGTGCTCGGGGTGACCCGCTTCTCCACCGACTGGCGCCAGTAGGGCCGGCCGATGGCTGGAATCGAACGACGCAGTTTCAACGAGCCGGATGAGTCGTACCCCTCCGACGACGGCAGCACGACGGACATCGTTCAGATCGGCGACAACGCGGTGATGCGCTCGGTGATGCTTCCCGGCTGGAGCTGGGAGCAGTACGTCAAGCCGATGGCCGGCAGTGACTCCTGCCCGATGGAACACCGCGAGTACATCGTTGCTGGGCGCATCCGCTACCTGATGGACGACGGGACCGAGCTGATCGGCGGGGCGGGGGATTACCTGGAGATCCAGCCCGGGCATCTGGCCTGGGTCCTCGGCGGCGAGCCCTGCGAGACGATCGACTGGTAGAGGCGCAGCGCCCGGACCGCGGTTGCCATGCGCCCGCGCGTGCGCCAGAATGCGCTTCCCGACGGGCGGCTAGCTCAGCTGGTTAGAGCACTTGCTTGACATGCAAGAGGTCACTG
>JBBEBK010000011.1:0-1389 GCA_040882375.1 Chloroflexota bacterium | reverse complement strand
CCTGTTCAACGTCACCGGCGGCAGCGACCTCGGCCTGTTCGAGGTCAACGAGGCCGCCGAAGTGATCAAGGAGGCCGCCGATCCGGAGGCGAACATCATCTTCGGCACCGTGATCGACGATCGGATGCGCGACGAGGTCAAGGTGACCGTCATCGCGACCGGGTTCGACGCCACCCGCAAGCCACGTGCTCCCGGTCGAGCGGTGACCGCGGCCGCCGGGGTTGCGACCGGCATCGAAGCCTCGCTCGACGAGCGCAGCCGCGAGATCCTGGCCGAGATCGAGCGGGACCGCGCGGAGCGCCAGACGCTCGAGGACCAGATGCCGGAGACCTCGCCCTTCGCCGCCAGCGAGCGGACGGCCGGCGAGCGGCCGGTCTCCAAGCCGACCGACCGCGAGCCGCTGCCGGTGCGCGGGAGCGGCCTGGATCGGCCGTCCTACGGCGAGACCGACCTGGACATCCCCTCCTTCCTGCGCCGCAAGAGCGAGTAGTCCCGGATGGACCGATGCGCCCCGGCCAGCCGGCCGGGGCGTTCGCATACCCGCCCCGCACGATGTTGCCGATCGACGAGCCGCCGCTCACCCCTGACCTGATCGCGGCGCGCCACGAGGCGCTGCTCGCTCGCCTCGGTGACGCGGCCGAGCGAGCGGGTCGCGAACGCGACGGCTTCCGGGTGGTGGCGGTCACCAAGGGATTCGATCTCGCCGTGGTGCGGGCGGCGCGAGCCGCGGGGCTGACGCGCTTCGGCGAGAACCGGGTGCAGGAGGCGCTCCCCAAGGTCGCGGCCGTCCCCGACGCCGAGTGGCACCTGGTCGGACGGCTGCAGGGCAACAAGGCGCGCCCGGCCGCACGCGCCTTCGCGGTGATCCACTCCGTCGACTCGCTCGACCTGCTGGCACGCCTGGATCGCATTGCGCACGACGAGGGGATCACCCGGAGCGTCCTGCTGCAGGTCAATGTCAGCGGCGAAGCGGCCAAGGCCGGCCTCGAGATGGCGTGGACCGTCGAGCAGTCGCGTCGTCGCGGCGAGCTGCTGGACGCCCTCGACGGCCTGGCCGCCGTTCGGGTGACCGGGCTGATGACGATTGCGCCGGCCGGCGTCTCACCGGGCGTGGCACGGGCCGTGTTCGCGGCGCTCCGAACCCTCCGCGGCGACCTCGAGCAGCTCGGCGGGCGGGCCCTGCCCGAGCTGTCGATGGGGATGACAGCGGACGCGGAGGCGGCAGTCGCCGAGGGGGCGACGCTGGTGCGGATTGGGACGGCAATCTTCGGTCCGCGGCCCGTCTGAGGGACGCGGTATCCTCCGCGCCTGATGTCGCTCGTCCTCGTCAACTTCCTGCAGCTGCTGATCGCCGCCCTGATGCTGCTCGTCATCGCCCGGGTCGTCGTC
>JBBEBK010000010.1:0-1394 GCA_040882375.1 Chloroflexota bacterium | reverse complement strand
CCGACTCTTTGATGCGCAGCTCGGCAGCGCCGCGCAGCTCGCTGGTGCCGTCGGCGGCGGCCATGGCCACCGCCAGCAGCGGCAGCTCGTCGATCAGCCCGGGCACGTCGTCGGCGCCCAGCTGGATGGCGTGCAGCTGGCCACCGCCGCGCACCGTGATCTCTCCGACCGGCTCCGGGCCGTCGGTGGCCACCTCGTGCACCTTGATCCGGGCGCCCATGGCGCGCAGGACATCCACGCTGGCCAGGCGGGTCGGGTTGAGGCAGACGCCCTCCAGCCGCAGCTCCCCTTCGGGGTGGAGTGCCCCGGCCACGAGCCAGGCGGCGGCCGACGACGCATCACCGGGCACCTCGAGCGATCGGGCCGTGAGGCGGGTCGGTCCGCGCACGGTGGTCGTCAGCCCGTCGCGCGCGATGTCGGCGCCCATCCACGCCAACAGCCGCTCGGTGTGGTCGCGCACCGCGGCGGGCGAGTGGATGACGGTCATGCCGTTGGCCGAGAGGGCCGCGCAGGCGATCGCGCCGAGCAGCTGGGCGCTGGGCGCCGCCAGGTGGTGCTCGAGCGCGGTGAGCGGGGTCCGGCCGCTGATGCGCAGCGGGGCGTGGCCATCATCGGTATCGACCTGGGCGCCCATCGCGCGCAGCGGTGCCGCCACCCGCTCCATCGGGCGCCGACTCAGGGAGGCGTCGCCGACCAGGATGGCGAAGAGCGGCTGGCCGGCGAGCGCGCCGGCCAGGAGTCGCATGGTGGTGCCGGAGTTTCCGCAGTCGAGCGGCTGGTGCGGCGTACGCCACGCCCCACCCCGGATCTGCGCGACCATCGGCTCACCGTCGAGGACCTGGAGCTGCGCGCCGAGCTCGCGAAGACAGCCGATCGTGCTCCACACATCCAGGCCTGGCCGGTTCAGCCTCACCTCTGCCGTCCCATCTGCCAGGGCATTGGCGAGCAGCGCGCGATGGGTGATCGACTTGTCAGAGGGCAGCCGCAGCCGGCCATCCAGCCGAGCAGCCGGCCGAATCGGATGCGGCTCGACCGCCGCCGTCACGCCCGCCCCTCGATCCCGTTGGCGACACCGGTGCTTGCCTGCCGTCGCTGGGCGGCGCGCGAGACCCGCACCACGGCGCTGAAGACGGTGGTCAGCTCCTCCGGCGTGAGGGGCCCGGCCTCGCCGCGCGCCGCGCGCTCGAGCAGCTCGCGCTCGCGCGCCACGTCGTGGCCGTGGCTGTCCAGCCCGCGAATCCGTTGAACCTGGAACGCCAGGATGGCCCGTTCCTGGAGCAGGGCGGCCAGGCGTTCGTCCAGCCCATCGATCTGCTCGCGCAGTGCCGTGAGATCGCGACTGCCTGAATTAGCGGGTGCCGGCTGGGCGGCCTCGGCATGGGTGCCATCGCGCA
>JBBEBK010000009.1:0-8480 GCA_040882375.1 Chloroflexota bacterium | reverse complement strand
ACTCCTCGCCCATCGCCACGCCGGCGTACGGCGCCAGGAACTGGAGCGGTGCGGGGTCGGAGGCAGAGGCGACGACCACGATGGTGTGCTCCATCGCGCCGTGCTCCTCCAGGCGGGCCACCACCTGTGCCACGGTCGACATCTTCTGACCGATGGCGACGTAGATGCAGATCAGGTCCTGGCCCTTCTGGTTGATGATCGTATCGACGGCCACCGCGGTCTTCCCGGTCTGGCGGTCACCAATGATCAGCTCGCGCTGGCCGCGGCCGATCGGGATCATGCTGTCGATCGCCTTGATGCCGGTCTGCACCGGTGTATCGACCGGTTGCCGCACGATGACGCCCGGAGCGATCCGCTCGACCGGGCGCGTGCCGGTGGTGGCGATCGGTCCCTTGCCGTCGAGCGGCTCACCGAGCGGGTTCACCACGCGGCCGATCAGCGCATCCCCGACCGGGACCTCCACCACGCGTCCGGTGGTCTTGACCTGGTCACCCTCCTTGAGCGCGGTGTAGTCGCCCAGGATCAGGGCGCCGACCGTCTCCTCTTCGAGGTTGAAGGCAAGCCCCATCACGCCACCAGGGAACTCCAGCAGCTCGGATGCCAGCGCACCCGACAGCCCGTAGATCTGGGCGATCCCGTCGCCCACCTCCACGATGGTGCCGACACCGGAGATATCGGCCCCTTCGTCGAAGCCGGTGATCTCGCTCCGGATGATCGAGGTGATCTCGTCGGATCGAATCGTCATGCAGGTCCTCGTTCTCTTGCCTAGACGGCGGTCAACCGAGCGCGAAGCCGCTCCAGGCGGCTGCGCACGCTCGCGTCGTAGAGCCGGTCGCCGATCCGCACGGCGATGCCGCCGATCAGCGCAGGATCCACCGTTTCTTCCATCTCGATGCGCTCGCCGGTGAGCGCCTCCAGGCGCGCGGCGATCGCGGTGCGCTGCTCATCGTCGATCGGCAGCGCCGTGCGCACCTGCGCCAGGGCGATGCCGCGCTCGCGGCGCAGCAGCTCGCCGAAGCGGGCGACCATCGACGCAATGGCACCCGGCCGCCCCCGGCGAATCATCAACAGCACCAGGCTCACCGTACCGGGCTCGAGCGCGTCACCGGCCACGCGGCGCAGGACGCGCTCCTTCTCCGCGTACGGCACCGCCGGGTGCTCCATCAGGCGACGCAGCTGCGAGTGCTGCAGCGTCTCGCCCAGGGTCGCGAGGTCGCGCTCCCAGGCGTCGAGCGTGCCGGCGGCACGGCCGATCTCGAAAGCGGCGTCGGCGTAGCGTCGGGCCGCGGTCACTCGTCGGGCCATCGGCTCAGTTACGTCCCGTCTCGCCCGGCGAGACCTCGGTCAGGAACTCCTCGACCAGTCGACGCTGCGTCGGGCCGCTCATCTCGGCGCGCACCAGCTTGCCGGCCGCGTTGAGCGCGAGATCGGCCACCTGGGTGCGGAGCTCGGCGATGGCGCGCTCCTTCTCGGCGATGATCTCGTCGCGAGCACGGGCAGACACCTTCTCGGCCTCGGCGCGAGCCTCGGCCACGATCTCGACACGCGAGTCGTCGGCGATCTTGGTGGCGCGCGCGATCATCTCGTGCGCCTCCTTGCGCGCTTCGGCCACGGCCGCCTCGCGCTCGGCACGCGCCAGTTCACGGTCGCGCGCAGCCGCTTCCGCCTGCTCGAGCCCCTCGCTGATGCGCGACTTGCGTTCATCGAGCCGGCCGAGAGCCGGCCGGAAAAGGAAGCGATTCAGCAGGTAGAGAAGCAGCAGGAAGTTGATGATCTGGAACGCGAGCTTCAGCGGATCGACGCCGAAGGCGCTGAAAAATTCGCCCATGGAGGGCTCCCTACGCGACGACGAAGATGAGGAGCAGCGAGACGACGAGCGCGTAGATGGCGATCGCCTCGGTGAGCGCGATGCCCAGCACGTACGGCACGAAGATCGCGCCCGCCGCCTCCGGGTTTCGGCCCAGCGCCTCCATCGCCTTGCTCACCGCGATACCGAGGCCGATGCCCGGACCGATCGCGCCCAGCCCCATGGCGAGTCCGACTGCAAGGTTTGAATCCACGAGTCCTGTTCCTCCTGTGGCGCCCTGCCTGGTTGCGAGCAGGGCTGATTTCCCGAACCTAGACCGCCCCTTGAACGGGAGCGGGATGAGCAGCGACCGCATCGGCGCTCGGCGCCTCGGCGTGTTTGTCGTCGTGCGTGGCGTGCTCCGCGATCGCCATGCTGATGTAGGTCATCGCCAGCAGCGCGAAGACGAGCGCCTGGACGAAACCGAAGATCAGTTCCAGTCCGAGGAAGATACCCGGAACGAAGAAGGCGAGCGGCATGATGAAGATCGCCGCGGTGGTGATGGCCAGCATGGTCGCGAGCAGGACCTCTCCGGCGAACACGTTGCCAAAGAGTCGCATCGACAGGCTGATCAGGCGGCTGAGCTCACTGATGATGTGGATCGGCGCCATCAGCGGGCTCATGTAGCGCGGTTCGCCGAGGAACTCCTTCAGCCAGCCGCCCAGGCCGTTGGCCCGGATCCCGAAGCCGACAAACACGACGAAGGTGACGAGCGCCAGGGCGAGCGTGAAGTTGAGGTCCGCCGAGGCCGGGCGCAGGAAGGGCACGATGGTGTCGTGCTCGCCGACGAGGCCGATGGTGCCGACCCCCGGCAGCAGGCCGATCCAGTTGGCGACCAGCACGGTCAGGAAGATGGTCAGGATGAACGGCACGAAGCTCCGCCAGCGGGTGCCGCCGGCCCCATGCACGATGTTCGCCATCCACTCGATCGGCAGCTCGATGAGGCTCTGCCGGCGATTCGGCACGAGCGCGGCGCGACGGCTGAACCAGAACGCCACGGTGAGCAGGATGGCGGTCGTCAGGAGCGCACCGACCATGCTGTTGGTGAACGTGAACGGACCGATCGCGAAGAGCGGTTCCGCCGCGATCTCCACGTGTACCAGGCTTCCGCCTTCTTCCACGAGCGCGCTATCTCCTCATTGCCTTGCTGGCCACGTCCCAGATCGTGTACATCGCCGCCGCGACGCCCAGAACCATCCCGACGAGCGTGAAGATCGGGCTCGTCGCGAGCCAATTGTCCACGACCAGGCCGATGCCCAGCCCCAGGATGACCGAGACTCCCAGTCGCACCCCCAGGTCCAGCGCAATCCCCCACGGTTGAGGCTGCGCGGCACCGGGCCGATGCGGGCCGTCAGCTGGCATCGTTCCGACGCCCGAATGCGCGGATGAAGAGCCAGATCCCGACGATGGCGACCAGGTTTCCGACCCCGAACCCGCCCAACACGTACATCGGTGAGGTGCCGAGCTGGCCGTCGAGAACCAGGCCGGCCACCGTGCCCCCCACCATCGGCAGGACCACGATCGCGGACACCTGGCCCAGGATCTTGATCAGCCCGGCGGGCGTCAGTTGTGTCACTTGAGTTCGACTCACAGCGGTCGGACAGCGCGAGTATAGCGGAGCCTCCTGTCGGTGCGGTCTTGCCCACCGATCGCCATCAGGCCCGGCTCGTGGCCGCCAGCGTCTCCGGCAGACCGGGAACCGGGAAGCGGTCGGTGATTCCCGCGACGCGCTGACGGATCTGCTCCTGGGCCGTCACGTCGCCGCGAGCGGCAATACCGTCCACGATCAGCCCCGCGATGTCGCGCATCTCCGCCTCGCGCATGCCGCGGCCGGTGACCGCCGGCGTCCCGATCCGGATCCCGCTGCCCACCATCGGCGGGTTCGGGTCGTAGGGGATGGTGTTGCGGTTGACGGTGATGCGCACCTCGCCGAGCGCCAGGTCCGCCTCCTTCCCGGTAACGCCGAGCGGACGCACGTCGACCAGCATGAGGTGGTTATCGGTACCGCCGGAGATGATCGAAGCGCCCCGCTCGGCGAGCGTGGCTGCCAGCTCGCGGGCGTTCGCCACGGTCTGTGCCATGTCACGCCGGAATTCGGGGCTCATCGCCTCGCGGAAAGCGACCGCCTTGGCGGCGATGACGTGCTCGAGCGGCCCCCCCTGCAGCGCCGGGAAGACGGCTTTGTCGATCGCCTTGGCAAGCTCGGCGATGCACAGGATCATGCCGCCGCGCGGGCCGCGCAGGGTCTTGTGGGTGGTGGTGGTCACCACGTGGGCGTGGGGGATCGGGCTCGGATGCACGTCAGCCGCGACCAGGCCGGCGAAGTGCGCCATATCGGTCATCAGGTAGGCGCCCACCCCGTCGGCGATGGCCCGAAAGGCGGCGAAGTCCCAGAAGCGCGGGTAGGCGGTCGCCCCGGTGACGATCATCTTGGGCCGATGTTCGCGCGCCAGCGCGGCAACCTCGTCCATGTCGATCAGGTGGGACTGCGGGTCAACGTGGTAGGCGACGAAGTTGTAGTACTGGCCGGAGAAGTTGACCGGCGAACCGTGGGTCAGGTGGCCGCCCTGGTCCAGCGCCAGGCCCATCACCGTGTCGCCGCGCTGCAGCAGGGCGTGGTAGACGGCCATGTTGGCCTGCGCTCCGGCATGCGGCTGCACGTTGGCGTGCTCGGCCCCGAAGAGCTGCTTGGCGCGGTCGCGGGCCAGGTTCTCGCCGACATCCACGAACTCGCAGCCGCCGTAGTAGCGGCGCCCCGGGTACCCCTCGGCGTACTTGCCGGTCAGGATCGATCCGGTCGCCTGCAGCACGGCCAGCGACGGATAGCTCTCCGAGGCGATCAGCTCAAGGTGGGAACGGGTCCGCTCTTCCTCGTCGCGGATGACGCGGTAGATCTCGGGGTCCTCGGTCTCGAGCGGTGCCCAGAAGTCCATCGTTCGACCTCGTCTCGCATGCTGGCTGGTGCTCCGCAGTCTAGACCGATGGGCCCGGAGCGGCGACCTCCAGCCCCATCCGTCGGGCCAGGCGGTGGCCTCCCTCCCAGGCGTCCGGTTGCTCCCCGGCGAGGCGGATCGCCTCGGCGGCCAGGACCGATGCGGTTGTGGGTGCGTCGTCGCGCAGGGCAGAGTGGGCGGCATAGCGTGCGTGCTCCCACGCGACGAAGGCGGCGTAGCGCTCGAGCGGCGAGGCGGCCGAGATCGCCTCCTCCACGCCGGGCTCGAAGTCGATCGGCACCATCATCCGACCGAAGAAGGCGCCAAGCTCCGGCGCCACCCGGTCCACGTCCTGCGAGTGCCCGCCGAGGCGCAGGATCGGGCCGGGCGACGAGAAGACCGCCACCGTCGTGTCTGGAGCAGTCTCCTCGGCGATCAGTTCGCCGCCCAGGGTGGCGAACTCGTTCTCGATGGCGTAGCGGTCGAAGAGCGTGATCAGGCCCCACGAGAACTCGGCTCGCATCGGCAGGCGCGAATCGCGCGTCAGCTCGGCTGGGTGGCCGCGCCGGTCGTCGCCGGTTCGCCAGTAGCGGATCAGCTCCGGGTCGAAGTGCTCGAGGGTCGGGCGATCGCGGAGCGCCATCAGCAGCCGGGATCCGCCGACACCGGCCGGCTGCGGGCCGACCAGCAGAAAGCCGAAGTGACGCAGCTGCTCGGCCGCGTCCGCAATTCCCGGGCCGGCGCCGCGTTCCATCCTCAGGCCCGGCCGTCCGCCCAGGCGATCCGCTCGTCCACGTGGCGGTGGAGTCGGTGGTGGGTCGGTCGGAAGCCGAGCGCGGTCCAGGTCCGATGCGTCGGCAAAGACGCGGTTCGCCAGTCCGTGATGCAGTGCGTTGCGCCGGCCTCGTGTGCCTCGGCGAAGCCGGCCGCCACCAGGGCCCGCATCAGGCCACGGCCGCGCGCCTCGGGACGCGTCATCGCGACGGACAGCTCCCAGGCCGCGTCGGGCACCATCGGTCCGGGGTCGGCGGCATAGAAGGTGGCCATCGCCAGCACCCGGTCGCCGTCTTCCGCCAGCCAGTGGTGCGCGTTCGGCTCCTCGAGCTCCTCGGCCCAGGAGTCGCGGTAGGTGGCGACCTCCCCGGGCAGTCTGATGGCGTACGCCGGAGGACGGGCCAGTGCCTCGGCGATCAGTGGCAGCAGATCCTCGAGGCGGCCGATGTCGGCAGGAAGCGCACGCCGAACGGTCACACCCTCGGGTGGCGGCGCCAGGAGAAGCAGGTCGCGGACCGCGTGTGCCTGCATCGCGCCGAAGCCGGTGCGGAACCAGGCGGCAGCGAGATCGGTGTCGTCGGAGGGGACGTGGACGTACTGCCGGAAGTAGCCACGCTGCACAAAGTGCTCGGACCACGCCGCGTAAAGATCGCGCATCAACTCGGCGTCGGTCCCATCTGCGAGCGCACTCCCCTCGATCGGGCTCCAACAGGCACGACCCCAGATCGGCTCGTTCCGCGAGTAGCCGACCAGGAAGCCGACCAGCTCTTTCGACGCCATGCCGGCCACCCCTCTGGCTCCCTCGCGCTCGAGCAGTGCCGTAAGCGCGGGGAGGTGAGCAGCGGGCTCCTCGAACGCGGAGGGGAGCTCCGGACGGATGGCGCGCAGCCGACGCTGCCGGCCAGCGAGCAGCCCGGCCGCCGAGTCGAGGTGCTCGGGGTCAAAGGGCATAACCTGGAACGGCGATCTCATGGGGAGAGAGGATACCCGCGCTCAGCCGAGCGTAATCTCCCCCTCCCGGTTGATCGTCAAGGCCTGCCCATCGCGCACCAGGGCGAGCTCCTCGGGGGCCACCACCACGATCGGCACCCGCACGCCGTACAGCTCCTCGGCAACCGCCGCCCCGACCGCCAGGATCAGGTCCGGTTCCGCGAGGAGAATCCCCGCCGGGGCGCAGCCTGCTCGAACTGCCTCGGCAAGGACCGATGACGACGAGGACGAACCGCGCGCCGCCGGCATCACCACGATTCGTCCAGCGAGGCTCTCGCCGCGCTGCGGATGGCGCGCGTCGATCACCTGCCCGCTGGCCGGATCCATGCCGCCCCACAGCGACAGCGGTTCGCGCAGCACGATCGCCACCGCGGTCACGCTGCCCGGGGCGAGCACGCGGCCCCTCACGCCGCACCCCACAGGTCGGGGTCGCGCCAGACGGACCCGCGGACGGCTGACCGCACACATTCCCGCAGGCTGCCGAAGATCACCTCGACGCCGATATTCCCCGGGGCGTAGAACGCCCACTTGCCCGAGTCGGTCATGGCCGGGAGCGGGCTCGGCCGCAGCACCGGCGCGATGTAGCTGCAGGTGTCCACCAGCAGCTCGACCCCCTGCGCCCGCAGCCGCCGCGCCAGCCCCTCCTCCCCGGCCTCGGCGAGCAGATGTCGCCCGGTCGAGACCATCAGCTCCACGCCCGCCGCGGGCCGGGCCCCGGCCAACTCGCGTTCGACCGCGCGCAGCTCGGCGAGCGACGCGTGCGGCGTCCCCAGCGACACGGTGCCGATCGGTGTCCCCGGCGCCCCCCCTCCAGCGGCCGTGGTGAGCTCGTCGCGCGCGGCACGCAGCTCGGCCAGGCCGATCTCCACGGTTGCGTCGGGCAGGCCGCCCTGGAGCGCCGCGTCGAGCGTGGCGGCCTCGGGCGTCGAGCCGACCGCGTGGAACATGGCCACCGACCCCGACGACGCCGCGGCGGCGCCGACCGCCTTCAGCCGATCCTCCGATTGACCGGCCGGCAGCCCATCGATCGCCGCCACGCGGCCACCGGCGCGACGCCCGAGCACGATGCCCAGGACCGGGTACAGGGCGTCGTCATCGAGCAGCGCCGCCGGGATGTCGGGGGCGAGGCGCATGACCACGGTGGCGCGCCGGGCATCGGTCCGGTGCAGTCCGGCATCGGGCACCAGCCCGGTGATGGCGCAGGCGATATCGGTGAAGTCACCGTAGCGCTCGGTCCGGGCGCCGAGCACGCTGTTGCAGAAGACGATCGCGTTCGACTCGGCCCACGCAACCTGCTCGCCGAGGGCTGGTCGCGCAAAGGAGAGCTGGTACGGGGCGCACGTGTAGGTGGGCTGGCAGCCGAGCGCGCGGTATCGGTCCATGAGCAGCCTGCCGCGTTCCGCGGTGCGCACGTCGCCGCGCCACAGCTCGGGGTGCAGCAGGTCGAGGGCACCGACGTTGAGGGTGGTGGGCACGCTGACCTGAGCTCCGCCGTTCACCAGCCGCTCGACGAAGTCGACGGTCGCCTCGCCGTGGTAGAGGCACGAATCGACGTGCGCCGAAGTGATCGGGATCAGCCGTTCGGCACGGAGCGCCTCGGCGGCGCGAACCACCAGCCGCATCGCCAGCGCGGCGCCCGGTCCGGAGTCCCCCGCGAGCAGCCCGCGCTCACGCTCGTCGAGGACGAGGCTCAGTGCCCGGCCTCCTCGGCTTCGATCCGAGCGATCTTCGCGATGCGCGCCACGTGGCGGCCACCCCCGAATCCGGCGGTCAGGAACTCGCGCAGGCAGGCCTTGGCCACCTCGGTGCCGACGATTCGCCCGCCAAAGGCAATCACGTTCGCGTCGTTGTGCTCGCGCGCGAGGCGGGCGACGACCGGGTTGGTGGCCTGCACGCAGCGGATGCCGCGGACCTTGTTGGCCACGATCGCCTCGCCG
>JBBEBK010000008.1:0-46895 GCA_040882375.1 Chloroflexota bacterium | reverse complement strand
CCCCCCCCGTCCGCGGAGGGGGCCTCTCGCTATTGCCCCGGCTCGGCTGCTCCCGGCTCTGCGCGCCGCACCAGCGGGGCCATCAGTGGCGGCACCATGAGCGTGGTCAGCACCGCCATGCCGACAACCACGCTGTACAGCTGGCTGCTGATGGCTCCGGCGCCCAGGCCGAGTCCTGCCACGACGATGCCGACCTCGCCGCGCGGCACCATCCCCCAGCCGATCAGCGCCGCCCGCTGCCGCCCCAGCCGGATCGCCCCGGCGAACGCCCCGGCGAACTTGGTCATCACCGCCAGCACGGTGAGTCCGGCGAGCAGGGCGAGAGTGAGCGGGTCCGCAAGCGCGCCCAGGTTCACCTGGGCGCCGATGAACCCGAAGAAGAACGGCGTGAAGAAGGCGGCGACCGGTGCCACCTCCTCCTCGAGGGCGTGCCGCTCGCTCGACTCGCCGACCACCATTCCCGCCAGGAAGGCTCCGATGATCGCCGCCAGGCCGATCAGGGCGGCGAGGGCCGCAAGCCCGAGCATGAGGATCATCCCGGGCAGGAAGGGGGTCGCGGCAAACTCCGGGTCGGTGAGGATAGATGGCCGGGTGCGCAGCACCCGGGTGCCGACCAGCAGCACGATCCCGATGAAGGCCCCGGCCAGCCCCACCAGCGTGGCGAGCTGACCGGCGGAGACGCTACCCGCGGCCAGCCCGCTTGCGAACGCCATGATGAGCATGGCCAACACGTCATCGATCACCGCCGCGCCAAGGATCACCCGGCCCGATTGGCTGGCCATGGCGCCGAGGTCGTCGAGCACCCGGGCGGTGATGCCGACGCTCGTCGCGGTGAGTGCGGCCCCCAGGAAGACACTCACCTCGATCGGGTAGCCCAGGACCGCTCCCAGTGCAAGGCCGCCGCCCATGGGGAGGATGACGCCCATGACTCCGACCGAGGCAGCCGTGCCGCCAACTCGCAGCAGATCGCCGATGCGCGTCTCGACGCCGACCTGGAAAAGGAGAAGGACCACCCCGATCTCGGCGAAGAGCTCGGTCTCGGGCGTCACCCGGTAGATGCCCAGCACGGCGGGGCCGACCAGCACGCCACCGAGGATCTCACCAACCAGCGCCGGCTGGCCCATCCGCTTGAAGATCTCGTCGCCGATCTTGGCCGCCAACAGGACGACGAAAAGCTGGGTCAGGGTGGAGGCGAGGTGGTCCACCGGCTCAGATGAGGTAGCGCAGCCAGATGTAGACCGTGGACACCAAGATGCTGCCGAGCGTCACCGGGCCGGCGTACTTCATAAAGGTCCAGAAGCCGATCGGGTGCCCCTCGCGTTCCGCCATGCTCGCCAGGATCACGTTCGCGCTGGCGCCGATGATGGTGGCGTTGCCGCCGAGGTCCGCACCTGCCGCCAGCGCCCACCACAGCGCCTGCGAGCCAGGGTGCGGCGCCGACATTTCCGCCACGACGGGGAGCATCGTGGCAGTGTACGGGATGTTGTCGACCACGCCGGAAAGGACCGCCGAGAGCCACAGGATGACCATCGCCCCGCCGGCGAGCGCGCCGCCGGTCACGTCGGTCAGGGCAGCGGCAATCGCGGTGATCATGCCGATCTCGATCACGCCGGCAATGAGCATGAAGAGGCCGATGAAGAAGAAGAGGGTCGGCCATTCCACCTCGCGCAGCACGTCCTGCGGACTCTCCCGGGCGACCACCATCAGCGCGACGGCGCCGGTCAGCGCGACGGTCGCCGGCTGGTAGCCGAGCGGTCCGTGAAGCAGGAAGCCCAGCAGGGTCAGGCCGAGCACGACCAGCGAGCGGCGCATCAGCGGGGGGTCGGTAATCATGTGGCGTTCATCCAGCGCCAGGAGCACGTCACGCATCTGCGGATCCACCGCCAACTGACCGCGGAAGATCCATCGGGCAGCCACCAGGAAGAGCACCAGCACGATGAGCGCCAGGGGGGCCATGTTCAGGAAGAAGGTGCCAAAGTCTATCCCCGCCGCACTGGCGATGAGGATGTTCGGCGGGTCGCCGATCAACGTGGCGGTGCCGCCGATATTGCTCGCCAGGATCTCCGCGATGATGAGCGGCATCGGGTTCATCCCAAGGCGGGCCGCGAGGAAGAGGGTGATCGGACCCACCAGCACGACGGTGGTCACGTTGTCCAGCAGGGCGGACGCCACGGCGGTGATGACGCTCATCACCACCAGGATTCGGTAGGCATCGCCGCCGGCGAAGCGGGCCGCTCGCACCGCCATCCAGCCGAAGACTCCGGTCTTCCGGATGATCCCCGCCAGGATCATCATCCCGGCGAGCAGGAAGATGACGTTGAAGTCGATGTGTTCGAAGGCCTGCTCCTGGCTGACGACGCCGAGCAGGATCATCGCGATGCCGCCACCCATGGCGGCGATCGTCTTGTGTACCCGCTCGGTTGCGATCAGCGCATAGGTGGCCAGGAAGATCGTCAGGCCGACGACGACGGTGAAGGTCATCCCCGGTCGGTGTCCGCGCTCGGACGCAGAAGCGGCTCGCGCCCGCTGGCACGCACCCAGACCAACAGCAGCTCGAGCTGGTCGAGGTAGCTGACCACCCGATCGGCGTCGTCCACGATCGGGAGCCCGTACAGCCGGGCGTGGTGCATCGTTTCGAAGGCGTCGCGCACGGTCGCATCGCGGCGCACCGAGACGGGCGGCAGCATGATGTCCCCGGCGGTGCGCGCCCCGATGTGGCGGGCGTATTCCATCACGGCCTCCACGTCGGCGATGACACCCAGGAACTCCTCGGGCACGATCTTGAGGAAGATGTCGTTCACGAGGAGCCGGACCGGCACCAGGCCGATGAGCATCCCCTGGTCATCGACGACCGACAGGACCCGGCAGCCCGGGCTCTCGATCGCCAGCTCGGCGAGCCGCTGCAGGCTGTCGGTGGCGCGGACGAGGATCGGATCGGTGCCGCGCAGCAGCCGATCAACCTCGCCGATCGGGGTTCCCTGGGTGATCTCTTCGGGGGTCAGGTTCACGGTACGCTCCGCACATACAACGGAGACCACGCGATGTCGCGCAGTCTCCACCTTTGGGATCGGGGATATGGGCATCGTCCCTCGCCCGCCCCGCTTGCGCGGTGCGCACTGAGTGTAGCCCTCCCGATCCGGCCCGGGCAAGGTGTTGTCGAGTCGGGCCAGGGTCGGGGTCGGACCCTCCCTGCGTGCTACCCTTTGAGGCCGAAGGAGATCTTCCGCTGACCCCCCCTCCTACCCCGACGCCGCAGTCCGCGCTGGACGCCGAGGGCCTGAGCCAGGTCCGCCGCGTCGGCAGCGCCGACCTGATGGTGGGCATCCCCAGTTTCGGGAATGCCGAGACGATCGGCTACGTCGTGCGCGCAGCCACGGCCGGCATGGTGCAGTACTTCCCGGACCTCAAGCCGATCCTGGTGAACTCCGACGGCGGCTCGCCCGATGACACGCCGCACGTGGCGATCACCACCGAGAGCCCCGAATACATCGAACGGGTGATCCTGGTCCGGCCGCGCCACAAGCTGCAGCGCATCAGCTTCACCTACCACGGGACGAGCGGCAAAGGGACCGCGGTACGGGCACTGTTCGAGGTCGCCCGGGAGCTCGACGTGAAGGCCATGGTGATGGTCGACTCGGATCTGCGCAGCATCGTCCCGGAATGGGTCGAGCTGCTGGCCGGACCGATCCTCAAGGGCGGCTACGACTTCGTGGCGCCGATGTACGCCCGCTACAAGTACGACGGCACGATCACCAACAACATCGCCTACCCGCTCACCCGTGCGCTGTACGGCACGCGCATCAGGCAGCCGATCGGCGGCGACTTCGCGGTGAGCGGCGACCTGGTGCAGCGATACCTCGAGCTCGATACCTTCGATGAGCTGACCGCCCGATTCGGCATCGACATCTGGATGACGCACACGGCGATCAACGAGGGCTTCGCCGCCTGCCAGGCGCGCCTGGGCGCCAAGATCCATGACGCCAAGGATCCCGCCTCGGACCTCGGACCGATGTTCCGCCAGGTGGTCGGCACCCTCTTCACGTTGGCAGGGCACTACGCGGACCGATGGCTGAAGGTCCGCGGTTCGCATCCGATCCCCGAGTACGGCTTCGAGCGGGTCGTGGCGCCGGAGGAGATCAGCGTCAACCACGCCAAGCTGATCGACAACTTCGAGGCGGCTCGCCTGACGCACACCGATACGTGGAGCGAGATGCTCGCCGGCGAGCAACTGGAGCGCGTGATGGGCATCGAATGCGACGTGCCGGCCACGTTCGGGTTCCCGGCAGAGCTGTGGATCCGCTGCCTGTACGACGCGCTGGTCGCGTTCCATCGCCCCGGCATCGACCGTGAACGCCTGCTGGCCGCCCTGACGCCGCTCTACTTCGCGCGGACCGCGGGCTTCATCACCGAGACGGCCGAGATGACGACCGACCAGGCCGAGCGCGTGATCGAGGCGCAGGCCCTCGCCTTCGAGGGGCTGAAGCCATACCTGGTCAAGCGCTGGACGGAGATGCAGGCCGCGCGGAGTGGCGGCTGATGCCGGCCCGGCGCAGTCCATATCGCATCCTGCTGCCCCTGGCCAACCCGCGCACCGCGGGCGACCTGGTCCGCATCGGTGCTGGAATCCGGGCCGGACGCACCACCGAGATCACCGCGCTCGGGATCGTGGAGGTCCCGGAGGGGGTCTCCCTGTCGCAGGGCGCCATCCAGGCGCGGACCGCGCGGCGGCTCCTTCAGCGGGTCCTCACCTTCGGCGACGAGGAGGGGGTGGAGATCCGGACCATGGTGCGGATCGGGCGACGGGCTGCCGATGGCGTCATCGAGGCGGTCGGGGAGGAGAACACCGACCTGGTCATCTTCGGCTGGGGCGGGCCGGCCGCGCACGGGGCCACTCGTGACACGCCGCACGACGAGGCCGACGCTCCGGTCTTCACCTCGACGATCGATGCGGTGCTGCGGGAGTCGCCGTGCGATATCGCGGTGGTCAAGCAGCGCGGCCTGGAGCGCGTGCGGTCGATCCTGGTGCCGGTCCGCGGCGGACCGCATGCGGAGCTGGCGATGAGCGTCGCGCGCGACCTGGCGAAGCGGTTCCGCGCCCAGCTGGTGGTCCTGCACGTGGTACCCGAGAAGATCGGTGATCGGGCCCGCAAGCGGCAACAGGCCGCGCTGGATGCCTTCGTGGAGGAGCATGGCAAGGGGCGCCGGCTGAACGGCAAGCTGGTCGAGGCTGCCTCGGTGCGGCGGGCCATCATTCGCGAAGCAGCACGGCACGACCTGGTCGTGATGGGGGCATCGGCCCAGCCGGCGAACGCGGCCGCCGATGGGCGCTTCCTGTTCGGGATCGTGGCGGAGGCGGTTGCCTCCAAGGCCAAGCCGACGGTGATCGTGGTCAAGACCAAGGCCAGCCCCGACAGCGCCACCTTCGACGAGCTGCGGGCGGCAGAGGGATCGCTGGCGGCGGCCGACGAGTACGTCGAGCGCAGCCACTCGCTGCCGACCATGGTCGATCGCTGGTTCGCCGAGAACACCTTCCACGCCGGCGAGTTCCGCGACGTCGCCAAACTGGTCGATCTCAAGGAACGTCAGGGTCTCAAGATCAGCCTGGGACTGCCCGCGCTCAACGAGGAGCAGACCATTGGGCAGGTGATCCGGCGAATCAAGGGCCCGCTGATGGACCGCCTGCCGCTGATCGACCAGATCGTGGTGATCGACTCCGACTCAACTGATCGGACGGCGGAGATCGCCGGAGAGCTCGGGGTCCCGGTCGTCCGTCACAGCCGAATCCTCCCCGAGGTCGGCTCTCATACGGGCAAGGGCGAGGCACTCTGGAAGAGCCTGCACGTGCTCGACGGCGACATCGTTGCCTGGATCGATACCGATATCCGCAATATCCAGCCGCGCTTCGTCTTCGGCCTGCTCGGACCGCTGCTGCGCGAACCGCGCATCCAGTACGTCAAGGGCTTCTACCAGCGGCCGATCCGGGAGGGTGACAAGCTGGTCGCCGAGGGCGGTGGCCGCGTCACCGAGCTCCTGGCGCGCCCGCTCATCAACCTGTTCTTCCCCGAGCTGTCCGGGATGATCCAGCCCCTCTCCGGCGAGTACGCCGGGCGGCGGGCGCTGCTTGAGTCGGTCTCGTTCTTCACCGGCTACGCGGTCGAGACCGGGCTCCTGGTGGACATCCTGGACGCAGTGGGGCTCTCGGGCATCGGCCAGGTGGACCTCGAGCGCAGGGTCCACCGCAACCAGCCGCTCGCCAACCTCTCGCAGATGTCGTACGTGATCCTGCTGGCGGCGATGCGCAAGCTCGAGGAGCGGCACCGCATCGAGCTGCTGACCGAGGTGGGACGCGGCATGAAGCTGATCAACCGCGGGCCGGATCAGTTCAACCTGGAGGTGCGCGAGATCGGCGATGAGCTGCGGCCCCCGATCAACACCGTGCCGGCCTACCTCGAGCGCCGCAGGCAGCTGCTCGGCTGATGAGCGGCGGCGTGCTCCGCGTGGTCCTGGCGCCCGATTCCTTCGGCGGCGCCCTCGACTCGGTCGCGGTCACCGAGGCGATGGCGCTTGGCTGGCTGCGCGCCCGCCCCGACGACATCGTCGTGCGCGCCCCGATGTCCGACGGCGGCGAAGGGACACTGGCTGCCCTCGAGGCCGCGCTGGGAGCGCATGCGGAACGACGTTCGATGTCCACCACCGACCCACTCGGCCGCCCGGTCGTCGCCGACTGGCTCCTGTTCGACGAGGGCCGCGCCGCGTTCATCGAGATGGCGACCGCCTCCGGGCTGGCGCGCCTGGCGCCCGCGGAGCGCAATGCCGCGTCGGTCCGCGTCGCGTCGACCCGCGGTACGGGTGACCTGGTGCGGGGCGCGCTGGATGCGGGGGTCGAGCGGATCATGCTCGGGCTGGGAGGGTCGGCCACCAACGACGGGGGGGCCGGTCTGCTGTCGGCGCTGGGGGTACGGTTCGAAGATGCCGGTGGAGCGGAGTTGCCGCCCGGGGGCGCCGCGCTCGCGCACCTGGTGCGGGTGGACGCGACCCGCCTCGACCCGCGCCTCACCTCGGTGGAGATCGTCATCGCGTCGGACGTCACGAACCCCCTGTGCGGACCGGTCGGCGCGTCGGCGACCTACGGGCCGCAGAAGGGGGCCAATGCGGACACCATCGCGGAGCTGGACGCCGCCCTCGGGGTGTTCGGGCGCGCGGTCGAGGCCGCGACCGGCCGGGCCGTGGCAGATGCTCCCGGGGCGGGGGCCGCGGGCGGCACGGCGGCCGGCCTGCTCGGCTTCACGAATGCAAGGCTGGAGCCGGGAGTCGATGTCGTGGCGGGGATGATCGGCCTCGCCGAGATGCTCGTCGGGGCCGACCTGGTGATCACCGGCGAGGGGCGCGCCGACGACCAGACGCTTGCCGGCAAGGCCTCGATGGGAGTGGCCACGCTGGCCCGTCACGCCGGCGCATCGGTCGTCCTCCTGTGCGGGGCGCTCGGACATGGCGCCGCCGCCCTCGATGGATCGGGCCTCTTCGACGTGGTGCAACCGATCATCGATCGACCGCTGACCCTCGAGGAGGCGATGGCAGACACCGATCGGCTGCTGATCAACGCGGCGGAGCGGCTGGCACGCAGCGTCGGCATCGGGGAGCGGACCTAGCCCGAGTTCGGCCTCTCGCTCCAGGCCTCGTCGATCCGCTCCACCAGCTCGTCGAGCGAATCCACCACCAGCGCGGGCACGATCCCCGGCGGCAGCTGCTGGATGAGCCCCCACGGACCGCGGCGGATCCAGACGGCGCGCATCCCCGCCTCGGTGGCCGGGATCACGTCATTCTCGACGCGGTCACCGACGTAGGCGACCGCGCCGGGCGGCGGCGATCCGAGCAGCTCCAGCGCACGCGCGAAGAAGGCCGGATCGGGCTTGGAGAGCTGCATCTCCGCGCTCATCGCCATCACTTCCGCCTCGACCCCGAGGGCACGCAGCTCCGCCGTCCGCTGGGCGGGCTGATTGGCGATGATCGCCAGGCGGTAGCCGCGATTGCGCAGGGCGGTCATCGAGCGCAGGGCGTCGGGATACAGGTCGGGGGGCTGGAACCCGGCGTAGGCGACTTCCGCGGAGCTCGCCCACTCGCGCCAGGTGGAGATGCCGAAGCGCGCGAACACGTCATGGTGCTGGCCTCCGCTGGCAATCTCCGCGCCGAGCGCCGCCATGAACGTGAGGCGCGGGATGCCGAGCTGATCGGCCCAGGTGGACCAGACCCGGGTCTCGTCGATCAGCGTCTCTCCGACATCGAGGATGACCCAGCGTTGCATCGGTGCGGCTGCTCCTGGTAGTACGGGCTGGTGCGGGGGACGCGACGATCGCAAGGATACCGGCGGGCTACCGATATCATCGGTCCATGCAGCCCGAAGAGCGATGACCGGCGGCCTCGGCCTGACCTTCCTCGCGGCGCTCGGTGTCGCGCTGCTGCTGGGCGCCGTGGCGCATCGGTTGCGGATGGCGCCGATGATCGGCTACATCGCCGCCGGGCTGGTGGTCGGCCCCTTCTCGCCGGGCTTCGTGGCCGACCGGGACGAGGTGCTGGCACTGGCCGATATCGGCGTGGCGCTGCTCATGTTCAGCATCGGCGTGCGTTTCTCGCTCGCCAAGCTGCAGTCGGTGGGGCGCCTGGTGCTGATCGGCGCCCCCCTCCAGGTCGCCTTTTCGATTGCGCTCGGCGCAGGCATAGCCTTCTCGATCGGCAGACCGGTGCTCGAGTCGCTCTTCCTGGGGGCGATCGCCAGCGTCAGCTCCTCGGTCGTGCTGGTGAAGGTGGCCGGAGAGACGAGCCTCGAGACGACGGCCCACGGCAAGCTGGCGCTGGCCTGGTCGATCATGCAGGACCTGCTCACCGTCGTCCTGGTGGTGGTCCTGGGCGCACTGGCCGGACGCGGCGAGGAGCCGGCCCTGAAGGCAGTGTGGGCCATGGTTGTGGCGCTCGCCGTCGTGGCGGCCGTGTTGGTCGTCGGCTCACGCGTCCTCCCGGGCATCCTGTCGCGGATCGCGCAGCTCGGATCGCGCGAGTTGTTCGTGGTGGCCGTGGCGGTGCTGGCCATCGGTACGGCCACGCTCGCGGCCCAATTCGGCGTGGCGGTTGCGCTGGGCGCCTTCGTGGCTGGCATGGCCCTGGCAGAGTCGGACCTGGCGGCCAGCGTGCTCGGGGAGGTGGTCCCCCTGCGCGAGCTGTTCGCCACGATCTTCTTCGTCTCGATCGGCATCCTGCTCGAGCCCGCCGCCGTCATCGCCGGGTGGCCGACGGTGCTGCTGCTGATCGCCCTGATCGTGGTGGGCAAGGGCGTCGCGGTGGCCGCCATCTCGCTCGCGGGGCGCCAGCGTCCGCGGACCGCCCTGCGCGCCGCCGGCCTGGTGGCCCAGGGCGGCGAGTTCAGCTTCGTGCTCGCGACGGTCGGTCTGCAGCTCGGCGCGCTCGGCCAGGACACCTTCAGCCAGGCGATGGGCGCCATCGTGGCCACGGTCGTCATCGCGGCTCCGGTGGCAGGCCTCTCCGCACGGCTCGGCGATCGCCTTGAGCTGCGCTTCCCTGTCCCACCACTGCCCGGACCGACCGAGCCCGCCGCGGGCATGCGGCGCCACGTGGTGATCCTCGGCTACGGACATGTCGGCAAGGCCGTGGCGCGCGTCCTGGAAGGGAGGGGCTTTCCGTGGGTGGCGGCCGATGCCGACTACGCCATGGTCCATGCCGCGACCACCGCCGGAGCGCCGCTGGTGTACGGGGACGCCGGCACGCCATCGGTCCTCGACGCGCTGCGGGTGGCCGACGCCGGGACGATGGTGGTCACCGTGCCCGATGCGCTGGCCGCCCGACAGGCGATCGAGTACGCGCTGCGGAGCAACCCAAACCTCCACGTCGTGGTGCGGGCGCACTCCGTGCAGGACGAGGTGGAGCTGCGGCGCCTGGGAGCAGCGCGCATCGTTACCGCCGAGCGTGAACTCGGGCACGAGCTGGTGCGCCACGCGCTGCGACGCTACGGCGTGAGCGACCAGGAGATCGCCGCGATCCTGCGCCGCGGCGACCAGGGGAGTTAGGCCTGCTTGACCCCGGAGACCAGCGCCTGGACCGATTTCTTGGCATCGCCGAAGAGCATGGCGGTCCTGGGGTCGGAGTAGAGCGGGTTGGCGATGCCGGCGAACCCTGCCGCCATCGATCGCTTGAGCACCACCACGTTGTGCGCATGGTCCACGTTGAGGATCGGCATCCCGTAGATCGGTGAGCTCTGGTCGGTCCGCGCGGCGGGATTGGTGACGTCGTTGGCGCCGATCACCAGCGCCACATCGGCGTTCGCGAAATCGTCGTTGATCTCGTCCATCTCCTTGAGGCGCTCGTACGGGACGTTTGCCTCGGCCAAAAGCACGTTCATGTGCCCGGGCATGCGCCCCGCCACCGGGTGGATGGCGAATTCGACATCCACCCCCCGAGCAACCAGCAGGTCCATCAGCTCGCGGACCGGCTCCTGGGCCTGCGCCACGGCCATCCCATAGCCAGGCACGATGATCACCTTCTTGCCGTACGCCATCAGCACGGCCGCGTCATCGGCACTGATCTCGCGTACCGTCTGTTCGCCGTCCGCGCCGGCGGCCACCGACCCGCCAGCGGTCCCGAACGCACCGAACAGGACGTTGAAGAGCGACCGGTTCATGGCACGGCACATCAGCTGGGTGAGGATTCCACCGGAGGCCCCGACCAGCGTGCCGGCGACCAGGAGCGCGTAGTTGCCCAGCACGAAGCCGGTGGCCGCCACCGCGATGCCGGTGTAGCTGTTAAGCAGGCTGACCACAACCGGCATATCGGCTCCACCGATCGGCATCACCGCCGCCACGCCCAGCACCAGGGCCAGCGCCACAAAGACGAGGAACGGGGTGACGTCGTTGGTCACCAGGGTGAGCGCGACGCCGAGCACCAGGATGCCGGCGACCAGCAGCCCGGTGACCACCTTGTCGCCCGGATAGGTGACGGGGCGCCCCGAGACGATCCCCTGCAGCTTGCCGAAGGCGATGATCGAGCCGGTGAAGGAGACCGAGCCGATGACCGCGCCGAGCAGCGTGGCAACCATGAATGGGACCGACAGCAGCTCGCCGCCGCCGCCAGCGAAGTGCAGGAACTCGGCCGCGGCGACCAGCGCCGCCGCGCCGCCACCGGCGCCGTTGAAGATGGCGACCATCTGCGGCATGGCGGTCATCGGCACGCGCCGCGCGCCGACCACACCGGCCACCGAACCGATCGGGATTCCGACGGCCAGGATCCAGACCGTGGAGAAGCCACCGTCACGCAGCAGGAACTCGGTGATGAAGACCCACAGCACCACGATCGCCATGCCGGTGGCGGCCAGGCGGTTACCGCGCCGCGCGCTGGTCGGCGAGGCGAGGAACTTCAGGCCGAGGATGAAGGTGACCGATCCGACCAGATAGACGAGGAAGGTGAGCACCTCGAGAGTGGTCATGACTCGCCCCCGGGTCGCCGCTTGAACATCTCGAGCATCCGGTCGGTCACGACGAAGCCGCCGACCACGTTGATCGTGCCCAGGATCACGCCCAGCAGCGCCAGCACGATGCGCAGCGGCCCCTCCGCGGAGGCGGCGACCAGCATGGCGCCGACCACGATCACGCCGTGCACCGCGTTGGCGCCCGACATCAACGGCGTGTGCAGCATGGTCGGAACCTTGCTCACCACCTCGTACCCGACGAAGGCGGTCAGCACGAAGACGAAGAGGGCCTGGAGGAGGACCTCGGCCGAGATCGCCTCGGTCATGCGGCATCTCCTTCAGTCGGTGCTGGCGGCGGCACTTCGAGGCCGAGTGCCCTGGCCACCGGCTCGCTGACGACCTTCCCCTCGTGGGTGATGGTCGCGCCGCGGGTGATCTCATCGGTGAGGTCGAGGGTCACCGTTCCGTCCTTGATCAGGTGTTTGAGCAGCGTCTGGATGTTCTTGGCGTACATCTGCGTGGCGCTGCCGGGCATCATCGCCGGCAGGTTCGTCAGACCGATGATCCGCACCCCGTGGCTGATCACCTCTTCTCCCGCCACGGTCCCCTCGACGTTGCCTCCCGCCTCGGCGGCCATGTCGACGATGACGCTCCCCGGCTTCATGGAGGCGACCATCGCGTCGGTGATCAGGCGCGGTGCCGGACGCCCGGGGATCAGCGCGGTGGTGATCACGAAATCGGCCTCCTTGACCCGCTCGGCGATCAGCTCGGCCTGGCGACGCTTGTAGTCGTCGCTCATCTCGCCGGCGTATCCGCCCGCCGTCTCGGCACCCGCCTTCTCCTCGTCGGTCATCTCGACCTCGATGAAGGTGGCACCAAGGCTCTGCACCTGCTCCTTGACGACCGGCCGCACGTCGGTCGCCTCGACCACCGCGCCGAGCCGGCGGGCGGTGCCGATCGCCATCAGGCCGGCGACGCCGGCGCCCATGATGATGCCGCGCGCCGGACGCACGGTTCCCGCGGCGGTGGTCAGCAGCGGCATGAACTTGGGCAGCCGATCGGCCGCCAGCAGGACCGCCTTGTAGCCGGCCACCGTCGCCTGGCTGGAGAGCGTGTCCATGCTCTGGGCGCGGGTGATGCGTGGGATGGCATCCATGCTGATGGCGGTGACGCCGGCATCGGCCAGGCGCCGGGCAAGCTCCGGATTGGAGAGCGTGCCCAGGGTCCCGATCAGGATCGTGCCGCGACGCAGCATCCCGATCTCCTCGTCGGTGGGACGGCCGACGCGCAGCACCAGGTCCGCCTGACCGTAGAGCGCGGCAGCGTCGGCGGCGATGGTCGCACCTGCCTCCGTGAAGGCGGCATCGGGGATCGAGGATGCCTCGCCGGCACCGGCCTGGACGACAATCTCGACCCCATCGGCGATCAGTGCCGTGGCGGCCTGGGGAGTCAGCGCGACCCGCGTCTCACCCGGCGCGGTCTCGCGTGGGACAGCGATCTTCATGAGGTGTTCCTGTGGGCTTACACGGCAGAACCGCCGCAGCGGTCGGCGCGAGGCGGTTCGGGGGCAAAGTGTAGCAGAGGGCGCGCATTGAGCTGGGCTTGCGCGTCGAGCGCTGGGCCACGTCCGGACGAGCGTAGTAGATTGCCCGTGATGGAAGACCAGCAGCCGGCGGCCGTGATCCACACCACCGGCCTGACGAAGCACTACGGCAAGGTGCAGGCGCTGGTCGACCTCTCGCTCGACGTCCGCCCCGGCGAGATCTTCGGCTTCCTCGGCCCCAACGGATCGGGCAAGTCGACCATGATCCGCACCCTGCTGGGCTTCCTCCATCCGACCGGCGGCTCCGCCAGTGTGCTGGGGCTCGACATCGTCGACGACTCAGTGGAGATCCGGCGACGGACCGGCTACCTGCCGGGCGGAATCGCGCTGTACGACTCGCTGAGCGGGGCGGCGGCGCTCGACTACCTGAACGATCTACAGGGGACACCCGCCGTGCGACGCGACGAGCTCTGCGAGCGGCTGCAGATGCCCCCGTCTGTCCTGCGGCGCAAGGTGCGCGACTACTCGCGCGGGATGCGCCAGAAGATCGGCGTGATCCAGGCGCTGCAACACGACCCGGAGCTTGCCATCCTCGACGAGCCGACCGAGGGACTCGACCCGTTGATGCAGCAGGCGTTCTATTCGCTGATGGACGACCTGCGCGACCAGGGTCGGACGACCTTCTTCTCCAGCCACGTCCTGCCCGAGGTTGAGCGCATCTGCGACCGCGTGGCGATCATCCGCGCGGGCCACCTGATGGCGCTCCACAACGTGGACGACCTGCTCGCCCGGCGCAAGCGCAGGGTGAGCCTGCGCTGGCGCGGCGTTGCGCCCGAGCTGTCGAGCGTCCCCGGCCTCGCCGACGTCGAGACCGATGGGGACCGGATGACCGCCACCCTGCTCGGGGATGTATCGGGCTTCGTGCGCGCCATCGCGTCGCCGTCGCTCGTCGATCTGACCATTGAGCCGGCCCGCCTCGAGGAGGCGTTCCTGGAGTACTACGCCGGTGACGACGTCAGCGAGGAGGTGCGCGAATGAATCTCCGCCTGCTGGTTCAGACCCTGCGCTGGAACCGTGTCAGGCTGCTCACCCTGATGGCCGTCTCGTTCGGCTGGGGCATGCTGATGCCGGTCATCTACGTGGCCTTCGGCGACGCCTTCAAGGGCCTCGTCGATTCGGGAGTGATCCCCGCCGAGCTGATGAACTTCGGCTCGGGCAGCCTCTTCACGCTGCCGGGCGCGCTCACCCTGGGCCTCCAGCATCCGATGACGATCGCGTTCGTGGGCGTCTTCGCGGTCGGATCCACGGTGGCGGCGATCGCGGGCGAGCGCGAGCGCGGGACGCTGGAGGTACTGCTGGCGCGGCCACTCTCGCGCCGCACCATCTACCTGACGGTGGCGGCGGCCGTGACGATCCTCATCTCGCTGGTCATCCTTGCGCTCCTTGCCGGGCAGGTGGCCGGGGTCGTCGCGCAGGGTCTGAGTGGCGAGCTCGACCTGGTCCAGGTACCGCTCGTCTTCGTGAACGGCCTGCTCATGTGGGGGGCATTCGCCGCCTTCGGGCTGGCCGCATCGGTGACCTTCGACCGCCACTCGCCGGCGCTGGGTGTGACGATGGCCTACCTGCTGGTCAACTACTTCCTGGAGATCCTGGGCTCCCTGTGGCGCGACGTCGACTGGACCCAGCAGTACTCGCTCTTCCACCACTTCCAGCCCGGGAGCATCCTCACCGGGACGGTGGACCTGTTCGACTTCGGGCTGCTGGCTGCGGCAATCGTGGTGCCGGTGGCGTACGCACTGATCGTCTTCCCGCGAAGGGATCTGGCCGCCCCGAGCTAACTCTGGGCGCCGGTCAGCGCCACCTCGGCCGCCTGCTCCACGTCCATTCGGCTCCCCTCGGCATAGGCTGCCGCCAGGGCGGGATCCTTCAGCAGTTCGACGGTGTCGAAGCCGAGCAGACTGCGGTTGATGGCGGCAAGGCCGCCGCCGGCTCGCCGCTCGATCGCTTCGGCAAAGCCGGCCAGGATCATCGCCCGGTGAGGATCTTTGAGGTTCCAGTACAGGGACGCCCAGACATCGAACATGAGCCCATAGGCGGAGACGTCGTTCGCCGCGCGGAAGATATCCAGCCCCTCCGCCATCGCAGCATGGGCGCGCGCCGGATCGGTCGTCATCGTCCCGAGGGCCACCGAGTAGAGTGTCCAGCCCACCATGTACTGCTCCCCGAGGCGGCGGAAGATGGCAAGCGCCTCGTCGGTGGCTTCCATCATCCCCTCGGTCTCGCCGAAGAAGTAGATGGTGTTGGCCAGCGCCCACAGCGAGCGCGCCGCCAGCGCATCGTCGCCGAGCCGCCGGGCAATCTCCAGGACCTCCTTGGCCGCACCCCTGGCTCCCGCCTGGTCCTCCCGGGTCAGGGCAAAGGCGAACGACAGGTTGTAGAGCGCGTTGGCGATGCGTCGGTCATCGCCACTGGCGCGCGCCAGGTCGAGCCCTTCCTGGTACCAGCGTCGCGCCGCCTCCAGATCGGCCTGCCAGTAGGCGATCCCACCGGCCGCCTCGAGCGCCGCCGCGCGCGCGTCAGGATGCTCAGCGGCGCTCGGCAGTTCGAGGACCTGGTTGGCCCGCTCGCGCGCTTCTTGCAGGTAGCCGCGCATCTGCCAGAAGCGCCAACAGGCCACCAGTAGGGGCATCGCCGTCGCGGCGCGGTCGCGCGCCAGCGCCCAGGACATCGCCGCCCTGATGTTGTCGTGCTCCGCCTCGAATCGGTCGAGCCAGGTGGCCTGATCGGACCCGAAGACCTCGGCCCCGGCCCGCTCGGCAAAGCCGAGCACGCAGGCTGCATGACGTTCGCGGAGCGCTTCCTCCTCGCCGCGGGCCACCAGCTGTTCGAGGGCGAATTCGCGGATCGTCTCGAGCATGCGGAAGCGAGGCTCACCATCGGCCTGCGTCTCCTGGCGGATCAGGCTCTTGTCGACCAGCGAGCCGATCGCGTCGAGCGCGTCGCCGGGCTCGCCCGCATCAAACAGGACCATCTGCGCGGCGTCCAGCGTGGCACCGCCGGCGAACACCGAAATCCTGGCAAAGACGCGCCGGTCGACCTCGTCGAGCAGATCGTGGCTCCACGCGATCGCGCCGCGCAACGTCTGCTGGCGCTGCGGCAGGTCGCGAGAGCCGCTCGATAGCAGACCCATCCGATCCCCGAGTCGATCCATGATCGCCTGCGGGCTGAGCAGGCGAATGCGGGCCGCGGCCAGCTCGATGGCCAGCGGCAGCCCATCCAGTCGGGCACAGATCTCCGCCACCGCCGGCGCGTTGCCACTGTTCACCGCGAAGTCCGGCCGAACGGCCATGGCGCGCTCGATGAACAGGGCGACCGACTCGAACTGGCTCAGGCCCGCAAGGCTGGGCAGGTGCTTGGGGTCCGGCACGCCGAGCGGGGGGACCGGGTACTCGCGCTCGCCGTAGACCCGCAGCGGGCTGCGGCTGGTGATCAGGACCGATGTCTTCGGCGCGCGCGCCAGAAGTTCGTTTACCTGCGCCGCGGCGTCGATCACCTGCTCGAAGTTGTCGAGCACCAGCAGCACGCACTTCTCGCCGATCTGCTCGACCAGCCGATCGAGCGGGCGGGAACCCGGATCCACCACCCCCACCGCCTGCGCGATGGTGGGGATCACCAACTCGGACATCGCGATCTGACCGAGCGGAACGTAGTAGACCCCGTCCGGGAATCGATCGGTGGAGTCTGCGGCGATCTGCAGGGAGAGACGGGTCTTGCCGGTGCCACCCGGGCCGGTGAGGGTGAGCAGACGACCCTCGGTCAGCAGCCGCTGCGCTTCGGCCAGCTCCCGCTGCCGGCCCAGGAACGAGGTGAGCTGGGTGGGCAGATTGTTGGGGATGGCGTTGAGCGTGCGCAGGGGTGGAAGGTCCGTGCGGAGCCCACCGATCGACAGCTCCCAGATTCGTTCGGCCCGCGAGAGGTCCTTCAGCTTGTGCTCGCCGTGGTCCTTCAGCGAGGTGTCCGGTGGGAAGCTGCCGCCCAGCAGCGCATGGGTCGCTTCGGTGAGCAACACCTGGCCGCCGTTGCCGGCCGCCGAAACGCGAGCCGCCCGATGAACATCAAGACCGACGTAGGTGCCGCCGCTGAGCAGACCCGCCCCGGTATGCAGGCCGATGCGGACCCGGATCTCCGAGCCGGCGGGCCACGGCTCGCTGGCCAGGGCCCGCTGAACGTCGGCCGCGGCGGCCACCGCCTGGCTGGCCATGCTGAAGACGACGAAGAACGAGTCTCCGTCGGTGCCCACCTCCGTGCCGCCGTGGGCGCTCCAAACGGCGCGGGCGATCTCCTGGTGTCGCTCCAGCAGCGGCGGCCACGCTGCGTCCAGGGCCTGTGCCAGGCGCGTCGAACCCTCGATGTCGGAAAAGAGGAAGGTGATGGTCCCGGTGGGAAGCTCGGACATGTCGCGCAAGTGTCGCGCCGCGCGCCGTCGAGGGCAAGCCCTCCAGCGACAGGTTCGCTCGGCTAGGCTGCGCCCATGACTGCACCGGCCCGGGCGCGCACCGGGAATCCGTTCGCGGCGCTGGCTCACCGGCCGGTGCTGGCCGCCGTGCTGGGAGCCATGTCGATCGCCTTTTCCGGTGTCCTGGTGCGTCTCGCGGACGTGGAGCCGGCCACCGCGGCGATCTTCCGCTGCGTCTACGCGCTCCCCGCCCTGGGGCTGATTGCGCTGGCCGAGCGTCGCGCCTATGGGCCGCGGCCCGCCGCGCAGGTGCGGCTGGCGATGCTGGCCGGAGTCTTGTTCGCGCTCGACCTGGTGGTCTGGCATCACACCATCGGCCTGGTCGGAGCCGGCCTTGCCACCGTACTCGGCAACACCCAGGTGGTGATCGTGGCGGTGCTGGCGTGGCTGCTCCTCGGCGAGCGGCCACCGCGACGCACCCTGCTGGCACTGCCGGTCGTCCTCGGCGGCGTGGTCCTCATCTCGGGGGTGATCGGCACCGGAGCCTATGGCGCCAATCCCGGCCTCGGCGTCCTGCTCGGCCTCTTCACCGGCCTCGCCTACGCCGGGTTCCTGATGGTGCTGCGCCGCGGGAACGCCGATCTGCGCCGTCCGGCCGGGCCGCTCTTCGACGCCACGCTGGTGGGTGCGGTCGCCTCGCTGGCGATCGGCCTGCCGCTCGGCGAGGTGAACCTGCTGCCCTCGTGGCCGGCGCACGGCTGGCTGCTGGCGCTGGCCATCTCGTCGCAGGTGGTCGGCTGGCTGCTGATCAGCGTTTCGCTGCCGCGGTTGCCATCGGCACTCACCAGCGTGCTCCTCACGCTGCAGCCGGTCGGATCGGTCCTGCTGGCGATGGTGCTGCTGAGCGAGCGCCCGTCCGCAATACAGCTGATGGGCGCCGGGACGATCCTGGTCGGCCTGCTGCTCGCCACCCTGCGCTTCCGCGGCGAACCCCGACGCCGGCCGGTGGCCGAGCCGGAGATCGGCTGACGCGCGGGAGTATGGTTCGACCGATGCCAGACGGCACCCTGCTCCTCACCGGCCGCGGCCGGTTGCTGACTCCTCGGCCGTACGACGGGCCGGGTCCCTGGGCGATCTTCGTCCGCGATGGCCTCTTCGCGTGGGTCGGTCCGCTGGCCGATGCCCCGGCAGCCGATTCCACGGTTGATCTCGGCACCGCCCTGGTCACGCCCGGGCTGGTGGATGCCCACACCCACCCTGCCTTCGCCGGGGATCGCTCCGATGAGGCCGCCGCACGGCTGGAGAGCGCTGCCTATTCCGGCGGCGGGATTCTGCGCACCGTGGCCGCGACGCGGGCCGCGTCAGACGACGATCTGCGCAGGCTGATCGGCTCGCGCCTGCGTGCCTCGCTGGGAAGCGGGGTCACCACCATCGAGTGCAAGTCCGGATATGGCCTCTCGACCAACGAGGAGTTGCGCGCGCTGCGGCTGATCGGCGAGGCGGCCGATGGGCTGGCGGTCCGGGTGGTCCGCACGTTCCTCGGCGCACACGCCGTTCCACCAGAGGCGGCATCGGCGGCCGATCACGCGGCGGTCGTCGCCGATGAGATGATTACGGCCGTGGCCGCTGCGGGGCTGGCGGAGTTCTGCGACGTCTTCTGCGACCGCGGCTTCTTCTCGCCGTCAGACTCTGAGCGCGTGTTGCGTGCGGCGGCGGCCGCGGGTCTGGGAATCCGCATGCACGCTGACCAGCTGGCGCGCACCGGTGCCACGGAACTGGCGGTGCGCCTCGGCGCTGTGAGCGTGGACCACCTGGAGCAGCTCGACGATGCCGGCGTAGCCGCGCTGGCCTCCTCCCGAACGGTCGCCACGCTCCTGCCGGGCCCGGCGCTGGTCATGCGTGATCGGATGCCGCCAGCCCGCGCGCTGCTCGACGCCGGGGTCACGGTGGCCCTTGCCAGCGACGCCAATGCCGGCACATTCGGCGCGTGGGGGGCGATGCCGCTGGTGATCGGCCTGGGCGCCATGCTGCTCGGCATGACGGTCGCTGAGGCGGTCAGCGCGGCAACCGCGGGCGGGGCTGCGGCCCTTGGTTTGACCGGCCGCCGCGGCGTGATCGCCGAGGGCGCGGACGCCGACCTCGTCGCCTGGAACGCAGAACATGAGGGCGCCTTCGCTCTGAACCTCGGGGCGGTGCGTCCGTCACGCACCTGGATCGGCGGTCGCGAGCTCAGCGGCTGAGGGCTACCATGCCGCCTGCTGCAGCACCGCCACGTATCCGCATGGAGAACTCTCCGATGACCCGACTCCTCGTCCACCTATCGACCGGCCCTGAGAACCCGACGCGAGCTGCTCTCGCATTCCTCGTTGCGCGAACGGCGCAGGCGAAGGGCCTCGACGTCGACCTCTTCCTGGCCGGGGACGCCGTTGGCCTGCTTCGCGACGGGACGATGGACGCCTTGCACGGCATCGGCACGGGGAGCCTGCGCGAGCACTACGACGCGCTGAATGCCGGAGGCGCCAGGTTCTTCCTGTCGGGGATGTCGAGCAAGGCGCGCGGGGTCTCGCCCGAGGCTCTCGGCGACAAGGTCGTCGAGTTCGTCCCGCCCGATCGGCTCGTCGAGCTGACCTTCGAAGCGGACCGCGTCCTCAGCTACTGACCGCCGCCGCGACCTGCTGGGAGGTCGATGTAGATCAGCGCTTCTCGCGTGACGCCACGCCCGACGAGACGCGCAAATAGGTCGGGCACCCACCAGCGCAGGAGGAAGAGGCGGCAGCCGACGCAGAAGCCGGTGGCCGCCAGGAGCACCTGCAGACCGATCACCGCGAGAACGGGCAGCCAACCCCACGGGGCCACGCCGCCCGCCAGAAGCGCAGAGCCGAGGACGAGGAACGTTGCACCCAGCGCCTGGGCGAAGCGGGGTGGCATCTCGTGCTCCAACTCCGATGCGGGCAGGCGCAGCGCCGCTCGGATGAGCGGCCACGGCCGCGAAAGGGCGAACCAGCGCGTCCCGAGGCCAGCCGAGAGGGCCATGGCCATGCCAACCGCCGCGGCGATCGGCCACGCATTCAGCGTGGTCGCCATGGCCAGGGCCAGCGCGGAGGCCGCCGCGCCGAAGCGCTGTGCGCGCGGATCGATCCAGCGACCTGCGGCTGGACGAGCGGAGGGGGCAAGGGTGGCGGGAACAGTGACGGGGCGGTTGAAGACGGACATCGGTTCCTCGTGGGCGTGGAGAAGAGGCGAGACAGATGCGAGGAACCGGAATCGCGCGGCGCCGATGCGCGCCGAGGGAGAAGTTACGCGGCGGCTCCCCGCTGCGTACACGCCGAGGGTTCGCCCTCGAGGCGCGAGAGCAGGTCGGCCGCGCTGGGGGCACGGTGCCGGGCGGTGGGCACGACGAGGTCCTGCTTCATGATCGGCGAAGCATATCGCGGAGCGGATCCATGCGCCACCGCGACGCGCCACCGCGACGCCGGTCGCTCAGACGTATCGGTTCTCCAGATAGCACCAGGTGAATCCACCGCTGACCGGCATCGACCTGATGACCGGATGGCCCGTGCGATGGGAATGGGCGCGCGCGTGTCCCGCCTGCGATTCGCAGCAGCCGACGTGACCGCAGCTGGTGCACATCCGCAGGTTGAATCCGGAGCCGCACTCCTCGCAGCGATCCGCGGCTGGAGTCGGAAGGTCAGAAGGAACGTGATCACATGCCGACGCTGACGGCATCAGGGAACGAAGGATCTGCATGGGCCGAGTCTGTCGGCGGGACGAGTTCTGCGCTGTGAGCCCGCTGACGGTGGCGGGTCCGAGAGCGAGGATTTCAGCTGAAGCGCCGCCCGGGTGATCGACCTGCTGCGACGGAACAACGCTGCAGATTCAGCTCGCCAGCTCGATGAGGCCCGAGGCAGAGAAGATCGGCCCGACCTCGACCCCCACTTCTCGGAAGGCGGACGCCGGAATGCCGATGTCGGCCAGGTACTGGACTCCGGTCAGCCGCGGCCCATGCCCGAGCTGGGTGCCGAGCTTTGGAAGCGCGACGGCCAGCGTGACGTCAGCGCGAATCGCGACGCCGGGGGTCGCGCCTGTGCTGGCGTCGAGCCCAGACGGCAGATCAAGGCTGAGGACGACCGCCTCAGTCTGCGCGGCGAGGGCGATCAGACCCTGATACGGCTCGCTGGGGGAGCCGCTCAGCGAATAGCCGATCAGCGCGTCGAGCACGAGGTCGGCCGCGCGCACTTCGCGGCGCGCCTCCTCCACGCTGAAATCGTGGCCGACCACCGCCAGACGGCTGCCCGATGCGATGACGCTCTCCAGCTGAGCGCACGGTCCCGGCCTCAGGCGCAGCACCGGCTGCGCAAACAGGACGGTGACCGATGCACCCCATCCGGCGAGTCGCCGGGCTGCCACCAGGCCGCCTCCCGCGTTGTTGCCGCTGCCGGCCAGGACCACCACCCGTCGGCCCTCCGCCTCGCCGCCCATTGCGGAGCGCCCCAGGGTCGCGAGCTCGCGGCCGGCGTTCTCCATCATCTGGAGCAGGCTCAGGCCGATGCCATCAGTGGTGAGGCGATCGACCGCGAGCATGGTGGCCGCGTCCACCGCCGGGACCGGCAGGGTGGCCCGCGGCGCCAGCCCGAGCAGGTCGCGTCGGATGCGTTGGCTCATGATGCGGCCATCCTGTGGCGTGACCGGCGTTGTCGCTGTAAGGAGCGCAACAGGCGGCCGTCAGTCGCCCGCAAGCACCTCGAGCGCCGGTCTGTCCAGGATCACCACGCGCTGGTTTGCCATCTCCAGGACATGCTGCTCCCGGAGCCTGGAGACGGTGAGCGCCAACGTCTCCCGACTGGTGCCGATCATGTCGGCCAGCTCCTGCTGGGTGAGGCGCGCGTCGATCGCCAGCCCCGTATCGGTCTGCTGCCCGAAGCGCGCAGCCAGGTCGAGCAGCCGGGCGGCGAGCCGCTGCTCCACCGTCCGGTAGGCCATGATCTCACGCTCGCGTTCCGAGCTGGCAAGGCGCTCCGAGAGGTATCGGATGATGTTCATCCCGATGGCCGGGTGGCGGTCGATCAGCTGCTGCAGCTCGGCCGGGGTGAAGCTGCAGATGAGCGCGTCCTGGATCGCCTCCGCGTACGTGTCGGCGAGCTGCTGACCGAGCCAGTTCATGCGACCCACCACGCGACCCTTGTCCAGGATGTCGAGGGTCAGCTGGCGACCATCGGCCGTCAATCGGTAGAGCCGCACGCGTCCGCTCTTCACGATGTAGAGCCGCTCGTCGTCGTCGTCCGGCGAGGTGATCAGCCCGCCACGGAGACAGGTCGCCATCGGCAGGCTGACGCTGATCTGTTTCAGATCAGCGTCCGAGAGGCCCGCGAACAGGTCCACCTCGCGGAGCAGCCCGGCTCGCAGCTCGTCATCGGCGAGCGGCTGGAACGACGCGTCGGACCGTCTCGAGGGGCCCGATCCGAAGAGACGCTTCACGAGAGCAGATTCCCTGCCGACGCATGCATGGTCCGTATCATGACACCGGCCTGCCAATGTCAGTTGCCCCACAGCCCGGCTGCGGCAGACTGGGCAGGACAGCACCCACTGGAGTCTTCATGGACCGATACGACCTCGTAATCATTGGCGCCGGCCCGGCCGGCGAGGCGGCGGCGTTTGCCGCACGCAAGCGCGGCGCATCGGTCGCGGTCATCGACCGCGACCTGTTCGGCGGCGCGTGCCCGTTCTTCGCCTGCATGCCGTCGAAATCGCTCCTGCACTCGGCAGCCGTCCATGCGGCAGGTGGCGACTATCCCTGGCCGAAGGCGTCGGATCGCCGAGACTGGATGATCAGCCGCGAGGACCGGGACTACCCCGATGACTCTCGTCACAAGACCGACCTGGAAGCCGCGGGCGCGGTCACAATGCGCGGCAGCGCTCGCCTCGACGGTCCGGGGCGTGTCCTCGTGACGCACGACGCCGTGGAACATCGGCTCGAGGCCGGCGCGGTGATCCTGGCCGTGGGGTCGGACAGCAAGGTCCCCGACATGCCCGGTCTCGCCGAGGTGCCCTACTGGACCAACCGCGAGGCCACCGGGACGCGTGAGCTGCCGGAAAGCCTCCTGATCCTGGGCGCCGGACCGACCGGAGTCGAGCTCGCCCAGGCGTATGCGAGGTACGGGGTGCCCGTGACGCTCGTTGTGCCGGGTGATCGAATCCTGCCGCGCGACCACCCTCGCACCTCGGCGGCGGTCGCAGCCGGGCTCGAGCGCGACGGGGTGGTGATCCGTACCGGTGGCCGAGCCGTGCGTGCCGAGGCCGGCGCGGGCACCAACGGCCGGCACCGGTTCGTGCTGGAGGACGGTGGCTCGGTTGAGGGAGCGGCGGTTCTGCTCGCGATCGGACGGGCGCTGCCACTCGGCGAATTGGGACTTGAGACGGTCGGCCTGGATGCGTCGTCGGGCCGCCTGGCGCCGGACGCACACCTTCGGCTCGCGCCGGGGCTGTTCGTGGCCGGCGACCCCGCCGGACCGGAGATGCACACCCACGTCAGCCACTACCAGGGTGAGATGGCGGCGAGGATCGCGCTCGGAGATGACGTCGCCCCCGATTACCGCGCCATCCCGCGCGCCGTCTATACCGATCCGGAGACCGGCTCGGTCGGGCTGCTTCTGGAGCAGGCGCGCGAGCAGGGCATCGACGCGGAGGAGTTCACCGCCGACCTCGCCACCAGCGCCAAGGGCTACGCCGCCGAGGCCGCGGGACACGTCACGATCGTGATCGACCGCGCCGCGGGCACCCTGATCGGGGCCTTCATCGCAGGTCCGGGCGCCAGCGAGGCGATCCACGAGGCGGTCCTGGCGGTGAAGGTGCAGACACCGCTCGCGGTACTGGCCGACACGATCCACGCCTTTCCGACGGTCGCCCGGGTGCTGGGCTTTCTGTTCATCGAGGCCGCGGGCGGCTGAACCTCAGGCCGCGTCAGCGGCCTTACAGCGCAGGGCGCGCGCGCCTGCCACGGTAGTGGCATGCATCGCGGGCTTATCCTCCCAACGGTGATCATGGCCGGTGTCGTGCTCGGCGCATGCGGCGGGCCGAGCGGCAGCCAGGCGGCCTCTGACGTTCCGAGCGCGGCGCCATCGGAGGACGACGCGCCACGCTTCAGCACGGCGGGATGGGCGACCGATTTCTCGATCCACTCGGTCCCGTTCACCGAGATCATCAGCGGCGGCCCCGGCAAGGACGGGATCCCGGCGCTGGACGCGTCCCAGTACGAGCGCGTGGGCGACGTGACCTGGCTGGCAGCGAGCGAACCGGTGATCGCCGTCGAGATCAACGGCGAGGCGCGTGCCTACCCGATCCAGATCCTGATCTGGCACGAGATCGCCAACGACACCCTCGCTGACATCCCGATCGCGGTCACCTTCTGCCCGCTGTGCCACACCGCCATCGTGTACGACCGGCGACTGGACGGGGCCGTTCATCAATTCGGCGTCAGCGGCAAACTGCGTCATTCCGACATGGTGATGTTCGATCGAGCCACCGAGAGCTGGTGGCAGCAGGCCACCGGTGAGGCGATCGTGGGGACCCTGACCGGGAGCCAGCTGGAGTTCCTGCCGTCGCAGCTGATGGGCTGGCAGCAGTTTGCGGGGCGCTACCCCGAGGGGACCGTACTGTCGCGAGAGACCGGCCACAACCGCTCGTACGGGAGCAACCCGTACATCGGTTATGACGACATCGACACCAGCCCATTTCTCCTCGACGATGTGACCCTCCTGGACGGCCGCCTCTCGCCCAAACTGCGAGTTCTCGCGGTTGCACTGGGAGACGAGGCGGCGGCATACCCGTTCCCTGACCTGGCGGTCGAACGAGTCGTCAACGACGAGGTTGGCGGCGTGCCGCTGGTCATCCTGTTCTGGCCCGGGGTGGTATCGGGTCTCGGCGGCGACACCGTAGCAGGCGGCGACGAGGTGGGGTCCGCGGCCGCGTTCGTTCGGCAGCTCGACGATGAACTGCTCGACTTCGAGGCTGCCGGCGAGGGCGCCATGCGCGATCGGCAGACCGGCAGCACCTGGGACTTCACCGGTCTGGCGACCGACGGTCCGTTGACCGGTCGGCAGCTTGAACCGGTCGCGGCCGATTCTCCGTTCTGGTTCGCGTGGGCAATCTTCCGCCCGGAGACCCGCATCTGGCAGCCGTGACGCCGGTACGATCGGGGAGTGACCGATCTTCTGTCGGCAGATTCGCTGCTCCTTGCCGGTCTCTTCCTGGTCTCGGCGATCCTGTACGGCTCGGTTGGCCACGCAGGAGCTTCGGCGTACCTGGCGGCCATGGCGCTCACAGGTGTGGCGCCGGAGGTGATGAAGCCGACCGCACTGGTCCTCAACATCGGTGTCGCAAGCATCGTCACGTTTCGCTTCTGGCGGGCTGGGTTCGTCCGGCCCGCCTCGCTCGTCCCGTTCCTCGCCGGATCTGTCCCTGCGGCCTATCTCGGCGGCGCGCTGACGCTTCCCGGCGAGGTCTATCGGCCGCTGGTGGGCGCCGTGCTGCTGGTTGCGGCGGCGCGCTTCGGCTTGACCGCCGCGCGGCCGCGCGACGAGTTCGCACCACGTGCGCCGGTGCCCGCGGCGGTGACGAGCGGGGCCGGCATCGGTCTGCTGGCCGGGCTGACCGGCACCGGTGGCGGCATCTTCCTCACGCCGCTGCTGCTCGCCGCGGGATGGGCCGGGACGCGCTTCGCGGCCGGCACATCGGCCGCCTTCATCCTGGCCAACTCGATCTCCGGGCTGGCGGGCAACTACGCCAGAGTCCGCTCACTCCCCCCCGCGCTGCCGCTGTGGCTGGTGGCGGTGGCGATCGGCGGCGTGGTTGGTTCAGAGTTGGGCAGCCGCCGCATGCCAGCGCCGTGGGTGCGCCGCGCCCTCGCGGCGGTCCTGCTGCTGGCCGGCCTGAAGCTGCTCCTGCTGCCCTGAATCAGACTTCGGTGACGATCTCGTAGATCTCGTCGGTCGGAATCCCGTTGCGCTCGTGAATACGCTGTACGGCTTCCTTCGACGGACCGGTTGAAAGGCAGAAGACCTTGCCGCTGACCGGGTCGCCCCACGCTGTCTCGAAGTGGACGCCCTCCTCGGCCTCGATTGCCAGGTCGCCGTTATGTGCCTTCATCAGTGCCTCCTGGGAGAGGCCGGTGAATCCGCTGTGCACATCCATGAACTTGCCCATCGCGTTCTCCTCCTGCGTGATCGGTGAGCGACGAGCCTACACGCCCAGGCACCTGGTCATCGGTCAGTCGCGGAAGATGACACCCGGATTGAGGATCCCCGCGGGATCCAGGGCGCGCTTGACGGCGCGCATCGCGGCGACGTCGGCGGCCCCGCGATCGGCCTCCAGCCAGTCCACCTTGGCGACACCGACCCCGTGCTCGGCGCTGATGGTGCCGCCCATCTCGATCGTGAGCCGCAGGATGGCGGCATCGACGCGCTCGTCCTCCGCCGGCGGACCGATGACACCGATGTGCAGATTCCCATCGCAGACATGCCCGTACAGGTAACACGCGGCACCTGGAGCCGCCTCTTCGACGGCTGCGCGGACTCGGTCCACGAATTCAGCGAGGCGTCCAAGTGGTAGCGCGATATCGAGCTTGTGCGGGATGCCCTCCGCGTTGATCGCCTCGGTGTGACCCTCGCGCAGGTGCCAGAGCCGCTCGCGACCCGGCCCGTCCGATGCCAGCACCGCGTCGCGCACGACCTCACCCGCGGCGGCAATGGCAGCCGCCAGGTCGTCGGTCGGATCAGCGCGGCTCTCGACCTCCAGGAGCAGGTAGGCGGGATATTCCTCCCGGAACGGCCGCTCCCCACTCCCGCGGCGCAGCACCAGCGCCAGCCCCTCGTCGAAGAAGAGCTCGGCGGCGGCGAGCGGGGGCAGGCTGCTGCGCAGGGCCCCGGCCAACGTCACCGCGGCCGCCGCGCCGTCCAGGGCCAACAGCGCGACCGCACGCCGCGGGAGGAGCGGGACCAGCCGCAGGCGGACCCGCGTGATGATCGCCAGGGTCCCCTCGCTGCCGGCGAGGAGCGAGGGCAGGTGGTAGCCGGTGTTGTCCTTCAGCATGCCGGGCAGCCGCCGCACGATGCTGCCGTCGGCGAGCACCACCTCGATCCCGACCAGCTGCATCCGCATCGGTCCGTGGCGCAAGACATGGATCCCGCCCGCGTTGGTGGCAACCATCCCACCGATGGTGGCCGAGTCGCGCGCACCGAGGTCCACCCCGAAGCCGAATCCAGCCGGGCGAACGTGGGCCTGGAGCGCGCCCAGCGTGGCGCCCGCGCCGGCGGTCACCTCGCCGGCGAGCAGATCGACCGGCTCAAGGTCGCGGAGGCGCAATGTCGAGACCACGACCTGGGGCCGCGTGGCGCTTGTCCGCGGGACCGAGCCGCCGACGAGGCCGGTATTGCCCCCCTGCGGGATGATCGCAACGCCCGCTGCCGCACAGGTGCGCACCACCGCGGCCACCTCAACGGCCGATGCCGGTCGAACGACCGCGAGTGCTTCGCCGTGCCAGCGGCGCGACCAGTCGGTCTCGTACGACGCGCGCAGATCGGCATCGGTCAGGACGTGGTCCGGGCCGACGGCGCTCCGCAGGCTGGCAAGCAGGGCCGATGAATCCGGCGTCATCGGTCACATGCTGCCACGCGAGTTGGCAATCGGCACGCCGCCTGTCAGCATCTGCGCCTGATGCCGCCGATACCCACCGCCGAGCTCCCGCTCCTCCCCCGCGATACCCTCGGTCGGCCGCTGCACGACCTGCGGATCAGCGTCACCGACCGCTGCAACTTCCGCTGCGTGTACTGCATGCCGCGCGAGTTCTTTGGGCGTGACCACGCCTTCCTGCCGCGCGCCGAGCTGCTCAGCTTCGAGGAGATCACGCGGCTGGTGCGCATCTTCGCGCGGCTGGGAGTCGAGAAGGTGCGGCTGACCGGCGGCGAGCCGCTGGTGCGTCGCGACCTGCCGGAGCTGGTGGCACGGCTGGCCGGCGTCCCCGGTGTCCGCGACCTGACGCTCACCACCAACGGCGTCCTGCTGGCCGATCAGGCGCAGTCCCTGGCCGACGCGGGCCTGCGGCGGGTGACGGTCAGCCTGGATGCCGATGACGATGACACCTTCATGCGCCTGAACGACGCCGGCGTGCCGGTGGCGCGGGTGCTGGCCGGGATCGACGCCGCCGAGGCGGCCGGCCTGGGACCGATCAAGGTCAACATGGTGGTGAAGCGCGGCTGGAACGAGCACGCCGTGCTGCCCATGGCGCGCCGCTTCCGCGGGACCGGGCGCGTGCTGCGCTTCATCGAGTACATGGACGTCGGCCACTCCAACGGCTGGCGACTCGACGAGGTGGTGACGGCGGCCGAGATCCTCGCCCGGGTGGGGGCCGAGTTCCCGCTGGAGCCGATGCCGCCCACGCATCCCGGCGAGGTGGCGGAGCGCTACCGCTACACCGATGGCACGGGCGAGATCGGCGTGATCGCATCGGTCAGCCGGCCGTTCTGCGGTGCCTGCTCGCGAGCCCGGCTGTCGGCCGACGGGCAGCTCTACACCTGCCTCTTCGCCACCGCCGGCCACGACCTGCGCGCGCTCGTGCGTGGCGACGCCTCGGACTCCGATCTCGCGGCACACCTGCGCGGCATCTGGGGGGCGCGGACCGATCGGTACAGCGAGATCCGCTCGGCCGAGACGACCGGCCTGGCCAAGGTGGAGATGAGCTACATCGGCGGCTAGGTGTAGTGACCCCGCGGCACGGTGTGAGGTGTTGAGCACCCATACCGGTCGGAGGCCCGCCTTCCTGCAGCGCCTCGAAGAGGCGGTCGCGGTTCAGGTCGCCTAGGCCGGCGCTTCCCCGCCGTGGATGGGGGCGCCTCGGTCGCGGAGCGGCCCGCCTTCGCGCCCGCGAGTGACCGCCAGGATCTCCGCCACGATGGCATGCGCCACCTCTTCTGGCCCCTCGGCGCCGATATCCAGGCCGGCCGGGGCGTGGAGCCGCGCGATGGCCTCCGACCTCCCCATCTCCCCCAGCATCTGCTCGGTGCGTCCCCGCGGGCCGAGTACGCCCAGGTAGGCGAGCGGCGAATCCAGCAGCGCGCCCAGGTAGGCGATGTCGCGCAGGTAGTTGTGGCTCATCAACACCACCGCGGTACGCGCGTCGGGCGTCAGCTCGGCGGCCGCCTGCGCCGGATCGGCCGCACTGAACGCCGCTGCCCCAGGGAATCGTTCGCCGTTCAGCAGCGCGCGTCGGACATCGGCCACCAGCACGCGCCACCCGAGATCAGCTGCCTGGCGTACGAGCGGGATGGCGTCGTGACCGGCTCCGCAGACGACCAGGCGAAACGGCGGAAGCATCGGCTCGAAGAAGACCCGCTGGCCCGCGACCTCCTCCACGCGCGGTGAACCGTCGCGCAGCGCCGCGGCAGCGGCGCCATCGGTCTCGAAGCGATGAGAGCCCGCACCCGGCCCAGTGAGCGGCGTCACCAAACACCGACCCGAGCCTGTGCGAAGTGCCGCGACGGTCTCGAGCGCCCCGGGCGTGGGCTCGACCAACAGCTCCATCGCCCCGTTGCAGCCCAGGCCGTAGCCCCACACCGCGTCGTCATCGGCGGTCAGGTCGAACTCGACCAGGCGCGGCACACCGGAAACGATCACCTCGCGACCGAGACGTGCCACGTCCCCCTCCAAACAGCCGCCGCTGATGTTGCCAATCGGCTCGCCATTGGCCGGGATCAGGAGGCGTGCTCCGGCGCGCCGGTAGGTCGAGCCCCGGGTCGTGACGATGGTGGCCAGCGCCATCGGTTCGCCACGCGCGGCGAGCGCCTCCGCAGCATCCAGCAGGTCGCTCAGCTCGGACACGAACCGATGCTAGCGCAGTCGTGCCACACTCCCGGCATGAGGTTGGATCCGGTCATCACCGCGGTCGATGCCCACGCCGGTGGTGAGCCCGGGCGGGTGATCATCAGCGGCGTCCACGACGTGCCGGGCGCGACCATGCTCGAGAAGCGCAACCACCTGGCCGAGCATGGGGATCGGCTTCGCCACCTGATGTTGCGCGAGCCACGCGGCTACCCGGCGCTCTGCGCCAACGTGATCCTGCCTCCGACCGACCCGAAGGCCGATGCGGGCTTCGTGATCATGGAGCAGGCCGAATACCCGGCCATGAGCGGCTCCAACGCGATCTGCACCGCGACCGTGCTCATCGCGGAGGGGCTGGTCCCGGTCACCGAGCCGATCACCCAGCTGACGCTGGAGGCGCCCGCCGGGCTGATCCGGATACGTGCGGAGGTACGCGATGGCAAGGCCACCTCCATCACCTTCGAGAACGTGCCCGCCTTCGCGATCGAGCTGAACGCGCCGGTCGAGGTGCCGGGGATCGGTCGGGTGAAGGTGGACGTCGCGTGGGGTGGGATGTTCTACGCCATCGTCGAGGCATCCGCCCTTGGCCTGCGCCTCACGCCCGACGAGGGACGCGACATCGTGCGGCTGGGAGAGATGGTCAAGGCCGCGGCGCGGGAGCAGATCCCGGTGGCGCACCCCGATCACCCGGAGATCGCCGGCATCAGCATCATCGAGCTGACCGCGCCGCCCACCCTGCCCGGCGCGCACGGCAAGAACACCGTTGTGGTTTCGTCGGGCACCCTCGACTGGTCACGCCCCGAATCGTTCACCGGCGTGCTGGACCGATCCCCATGCGGCACCGGCACGTGCGCCCGGATGGCCGTGCTGCACGCCCGCGGCAAGCTGGGGATCGGCCAGGACTATGTCCACGAGGGGATCATGGGCACCGCCTGGACCGGTCGGCTCCTGCGCGAGACGACCGCGGGGCCGTACCGGGCGGTTGTGCCGCAGCTGACCGGCAGCGCCTGGATCACCGGGCGGACCGAGTTCAGCGTGGACCCCGACGACCCGTTCCCCGATGGCTTCACCGTCGGGGACCTGTGGGGCCTCGCGGAGTAGGACCGCGCTGCCCACGGCTCTGACGCACTCGTGGTCACCACGTGCGCATAACGGCCAGGCGGGCCCGCGCTGTGCCCTGCCCGGGCCCCTCCCGTGGCCGAACGGTCACCGCGTGCCTGCCACCGCGATCATGCGAACCGAAGTTGGCCGTTGTAGCCACGACGTGCGCGTGGCGCTGGGTGACCTGGGGCAGCCGCCAGTCAACGTCAGCGCTGCGCAACGCGGTGCAGGTTCGCGACTCGTGGGCTACCATGAGCGGGCCATGAACGGCGGCCGCGTCGCCGCCCCGAACATCTCGCAGAGAGAGGAAGATGCTGCATGGCCAACGACGCCCTTGCCCGTGCCTCCCAGCGCTACCCCGTCAGCGTGGCGCGAGCGCGCGGCCCGAGAGCGCCAATGCCTGCCCGACAGGATGCCCGCGACGAGCGTGCGCGCCTGCGATCGGGCGCCCCGGATACCACCTGGCAACGGGTCGAGCTGGCGGTTCTGGTGGGCGGAATCGATCTTATCGACTCGCGTACGGAGGCGGCACTCACCGACTGAGACGTTCCACGACGACGGCACAAGCCGCCGCGCCCGAGGAGGACAAAGACTCATGACACGCGCACGCTACCTTGCACCCCTGATGGCACTGGGCCTGGTCCTGGCTGCCTGCACATCTGCCTCACCCAGCGCTTCACCTGGCACCAGCAGTGGCCCGTCCGCAAGTGCCGGCCCGAGCACCGGAGAGGATGACCTGACCGGCCAGTCCGTAACGGTCATCGGAACCTGGGGAGACGCCGAGGAAGAGGCCTTCCTGGCCATGGTCAAGCCCTGGGAGGATGCCACCGGCGCGACGGTGAAGTACACCGGCACGCGGGATATCAACACCATCCTGACCACCGGCGTGGCGTCGGGCGTGCTGCCCGACCTGGCAGGCCTGCCCGGCCCTGGTCAGATGGCCGAATACGCGGCAGCGGGCGCCCTCAAGCCGCTTGACGACGTCCTGGACATCGCCACGTACGAGAGCGAGACCGCATCCGGGCTCGTGAGCCTCGGACAGGCCGATGGCTCGACCTTCGGCGTCTTCATCAAGGCGTCGGTCAAGGGGCTGATCTGGTTCAACCCAGGGCTGTACGACTACACCGACAACGCTCCCGCCACGTGGGATGACCTGCTGACGCAGGGAGCCGCAAACCAGGGCAGCGCGCAGGCGCTGTGGTGCCTCGGCATCGAGTCCGGCGCCGCATCGGGTTGGCCGGCCACCGACTGGATCGAGCAGATCGTGCTGCACCAGGCTGGGCCTGACGTCTACAACCAGTGGTGGGCCGGAGATCTCGCCTGGGACTCGCCCGAGATCCGGGGAGCCTTCGAGGTCTACATGAACGATGTCGTCGGCAAGAGCTTCGGTGGCGGCACGAATGCCGTCGCGACGAGCTTCCTGACGGCGGGCGACCCACTCTTCACCAGCCCGCAGGGATGTGAGTTCTTCCACCAGGCGAGCTTCATCACCGGGCTCGGCGACTTCCCGAACCGGACCGCCGGCACCGACTACAACGCGTTCCCGTTCCCGTCGATTAACGCCGCATACGCGAACGCGGTCGAGGGAGCCGGTGACCTGTTCGGCATGTTCCATGACACCCCCGCCGCCAAGTCTCTGATGCGGTACCTCGTCACCGCCGACGCACAGAACATCTGGGTTCGGATCGGTGGCGCACTCTCGGCAAACAAGAACGCATCGGACTATCCGGACGACATCAGCAGCACCATGGGTTCCATGGTGGCCAACGCTGAGATGCTCGTGTTCGACGCGTCCGACCAGATGCCGGCCGCCATGAACGAGGCGTTCTGGTCGACCATGGTCAGTCTCACCAACGGCTCGATCACGATCGACAAGGCCCTGTCCGATCTCGATGCGGTCGCGGCGGACGCCTACGGCTCGTAGGCCCGACCGGCCCTGATCACGGGCCTGGGGGGGGCACCCGCCGCCCCCAGGCCATTCCACCCACCCGTACCCAGCGGCCACGGAGGGAGGTAGCCAATGGATGACCGGCTGATCACCGCGATCGTGGTCGTGGTGGGTGTCCCGGGCGTCCTGGTCGGCTACATCTGGGGCACCGAGCAGGTGCTCCGTCTGTTCGGCGGGCGCATGCAGCCGCGGATTCGGCCGTGGCTCTGGCTGCTGCCGGCCCTCGGCTTCCTGGGCGTATTCCTGGTCTATCCGACCATCGGCACCATCCTGCGCAGCCTGCAGGACAAGGCCGGCACGGAATTCGTGGGGCTCGCCAACTACGCCTGGTTCTTCTCCAACGACAACGCCCTCTCCGCGCTGAAGAACAACGTCCTGTGGGTCGTCTTCCTGACGGTGTTCACGGTGGGAATCGGACTGCTCATCTCGGTGCTGGTGGATCGGGTCCGGTACGAGTCGGTCGCCAAGAGCGTGATCTTCGTCCCGCTGGCGGTCAGCATGGTGGCCGCCGGGGTGATCTGGAAGTTCATGTACGAGTACCGGCCGCCGGGTGAGGTCCAGATCGGAACGCTCAACGCCGCACTGGGCGCAGTGGGCAGCGGGCCGGTGGCGTTCCTCCAGGCGCAGGACTTCAGCATGAACACGTTCGCGCTCATCGCGGTGATGACCTGGATGTGGACGGGGTTCGCGATGGTGATCATCTCGGCCGCGCTGAAGGCCATCAACCCCGAGCTGCTTGAGGCGGCGAGGATGGACGGTGCGAACGAGTGGCAGGTCTTCCGCGGGATCATCTTCCCGCTGCTGGTGCCCACCCTGGCGGTCGTGTCGACCACCATCGTCATCACCGCCCTCAAGGCGTTCGACGTGGTCTACACCATGACCAGCGGCAACCTTGAGACCGATGTCATCGCCAACCTCATGATCAAGCAGATGTTCAGCTTCGGCGACTTCGGGCGCGCCAGCGCCATCGCGGTCGTGCTGCTGCTGGCGATCGTGCCGATCATGCTCTTCAACATCCGGCAGTTCCGATCGCAGGAGGCCGTTCGATGACGACCGCGGCGTCCACCCGGCCGCGCGGTGCACGTCCCGGCTGGTTCGCGCGAGCGCGCGGGCGCGTGGGTGTCCATGCGGTCCTGGCCATCCTGATGATCGTGTGGCTCCTGCCGACCGTGGGGCTGCTGGTCAACTCGTTCCGGCAGCCGGCGGCCGTGTCGGCCAGCGGCTGGTGGGAGGGGCTTACCCCGCCCTACGACCTCACCCTCGAGAACTACGCCCACGTGCTGGCGCGGAACGGGATCGCCGATGCCTTCATCAACAGCCTGTTCATCACCATCCCGGCCACGGTCATCCCCATCCTGGTCGCTGCATTCGCGGCCTATGCCTTCAGCTGGATGGAGTTCCGGGGCCGCAATCTCCTGTTCGTGGTGGTTGTCGGGCTGCTGGTGGTTCCCTTGCAGACGACGCTGATCCCGATCCTGCGGCTCTTCGCCAGCCTCGGCATCAATGGCCAGTTCCTGGCGGTCTGGCTGGCGCATACCGGGTACGGCCTCCCGTTCGCAATCTACCTCCTCCGCAACTACATGGGGGGTCTGCCGCGCGAGGTGTTCGAATCGGCGGCCATCGACGGCGCCAGCCCGGTCACCAGCTTCTTCCGCCTGGCGCTGCCGATGAGCGTGCCGGTGATCGCGGCCCTGGCGATCTTCCAGTTCCTGTTTGTCTGGAACGATCTGCTCGTGTCCCTGATCTACATCGGGGCGGCGAACCCCGACAATCTGCCGCTGACGGTCAACCTGGCCAACCTCGTCAACTCGCTGGGCGGTGGCTGGCAGGCGCTCGGCGCGGCCGCCTTCCTGTCGATGGCGCTGCCCCTGGTCGTCTTCTTCAGCCTGCAGCGTTTCTTCGTGCGCGGCATCGTCGGCGGATCGGTGAAAGGCTAGCCGGCCGATCCATCGGGGTCAACGCGCTCGGACAGCATCTCGAGCACCAGCGCCGACCAGGCGAACCCGCGCGCCCCATACCCGACACCGGTCTCCGGGTTGTAGTGCTCGCGGAAGCCCGAGCGCTCGACGAGCGCCAGGCTTGCGTCCTCGATCGAGCGGGCAAGCTGCTCGCGACCGTGGCGCCGCAGGCCGCGGACCAGGTACCAGTTCATGTTGATCCAGGACTGACCTCGCCACAGCACGGTGCCACGCGGCGCGGCGCGATACGCCGGATGTCCTCTCGATACGCTCGGCACCGGGTAGCGCGTGCCAAAGTCCGCCGGGTCAGCCAGGCGGCCCGCGAGCCGCTCGACGATCGCCTCGGGCAGCACCCGGAGCAGGATCGGCATCAGCCCAGCTACGGTAGATCCAGGAAGCGGCGACTCGTCCCGGCCGGCGAGGCTGCAGAAATCCGCGAGGTCCGGCGCCCAGCAGCGACCGAGCAGGGCGGCTTCGGTGCGCTCGGCCCGGGCGCGCAGCTCCGCGGCACCGTCAGCATCGTCCAACTCCGCCAGCGAGCCTGCCAGGACCCGCTGGTTCTCCGCGTAGAGCACGTTGGACGCGACCTCTTCCACCACGAAACGGTCGCGGGCGAAGATGGCCGCGGGATCGTGGCCAAGCTGGGCGTGCTCGACCGCGATGGACCGCCAGGCGACCTCGAAGTGCACCGGGTCGCTGCCCGACACGCCGATGTACGCGTCGAATGCCGGCGTCTGATCCATCCCGGTCTCATGCGGCTCCAGCGCGGCGATCAAACCGTCCCGGTCGGGGTCTCGCACCCGATCGCACCAGTCATAGAACCGATGCACCGCAGGCAGCACCTCGCGGAGGAAGGCGGCGCCGCGACCGCGCCGGGCCACTGCGGCGACCGCCTCGGCGAGCACTGGCGGCTGCATGCTGTCCGAGATCCGTCGGGATCGTCCCGCGACCTGGTACGGCGCGTTTGGATCCACCGGCCGCTCCCGTTGCCAGTACGTCATGTGCGGCACGAACCCGTCCGGCTGCTGATTGGCGAGCAGGCTCACGATCTCGGCCTCGGCGCGGCCAACGTCGATGCGGCTGAGGACGATCGCGTGGAAGCACGAGTCCCAGAACCACTGGTACGGGTAGGTGTCAACCGGTGGGCAGACGAAGTCGTACGCCGTGAAGCGCCATGCGGCGTATCCCTGCTGACGATTGTCGCGGTACAGAGCCGAGACTGCCCTCCGCAGGTCCGAGAGGCGAGTGCGATCGGTGCGTCCCACGTGCGCAGCGTATCGGCCGCGGGTGCACCAGAAGGGCGAAATCCAACTTTCCTGCAGGCGCTACGCTTGGCGTGTGACCCGATCCGCAGAGCGACCCCGCAAGCGCGCCACCAAGAAGCCCTCGGCTGCTGACGAGACGGTCTGGTACAAGGACGCGGTCATCTACCAGCTGCACGTCAAGGCCTTCGCCGATTCGTCGGGCGACGGCATCGGCGACCTCGAGGGCCTGACCCAGCGGCTCGACTACATCGCGAGCCTGGGGGTGACGGCCGTCTGGCTGCTGCCCTTCTACCCATCGCCGATGCGCGACGACGGATACGACATCGCCGACTTCACCGATGTGCACCCCGACTACGGGACGCGTCGCCAGTTCCTTACGTTCGTGCGCGCCGCGCACAAGCGCGGCCTGCGGGTCATCACTGAACTCGTGGTCAATCACACCAGCGACCAGCACCCGTGGTTCATCGAATCGCGATCCTCCCGAGAAAACCCTAAGCGCGACTGGTACGTGTGGTCCGACGACGACCATCGGTATTCGGACACGCGGATCATCTTCACCGATACGGAGACCTCCAACTGGGCGTGGGACCAGGGGACGCAGCAGTACTACTGGCATCGGTTCTTCAGCCACCAGCCCGATCTCAACTACGACAACCCGCAGGTGGTGAAGGCGATCACGCGGGTGATGCAGTTCTGGCTCGACATGGGCGTCGACGGGTTGCGGCTGGACGCGGTGCCGTACCTCGTCGAGCGCGACGGCACAAGTTCGGAGAACCTGCCCGAGACACACGCCGTGCTCAAGAAGCTGCGGGCGGCGATGGACGAGCGGTACCCGAACCGGATGCTCCTCGCCGAGGCCAACCAGCGGCCCGACGACACGCGCCCCTACTTCGGCGACGGCGACGAGTGCCACATGGCATTCCACTTCCCGCTCATGCCCCGCCTCTGGATCGCGCTGCGCAAGGAGGACCGCACGCCCATCGTCGAGATCATGGAGAGCACGCCGGCCATCCCCGACGACTGCCAGTGGGCCCTCTTCCTGCGCAACCACGACGAGCTGACGCTCGAGATGGTGACCGATGAAGAGCGCGACTACATGTGGACCGAGTACGCCGCGGACCGGAGGGCGCGCATCAACCTCGGCATTCGGCGCCGACTGGCCCCGCTGGTCGACAACAGCCGGCGGCGCATCGAGCTGCTCAATGTGCTCCTGCTCTCCATGCCCGGCACCCCGGTCATCTACTACGGCGACGAGATCGCCATGGGCGACAACGTCTACCTCGGCGACCGCAACGGCGTTCGGACGCCGATGCAGTGGACCGGCGACCGCAACGCGGGCTTCTCCACCGCGGACGCAGCGGCTCTGTACTCGCCGGTCATCGTGGACCCGGTGTACGGTTACCAGGCGGTCAACGTCGAGGCCCAGGAGCGGATCCCCGGCTCGCTCCTCCACTGGATGCGGCGCGTCATCGCGGTCCGGCGCAGGCACCCTGTCTTCGGGCGCGGCACCCTGGAGTTCCTGCACCCTGACAATCGCCAGGTCCTCGCCTACCTGCGTGAATACGAGGGCGCCACGATCCTGTGCGTGGCCAACCTGTCGCGGTTCTCGCAGTACGTCGAGCTGGACCTGCGCCGGTACGACGGCCGCGTGCCGGTGGAGCTGGTCGGGCACGTGCGCTTTCCCGCCATCGGCCGGCTCCCCTATCTGCTGACCTTTGGCCCGCACGGGTTCTACTGGTTCCTGCTGACCGATGGCTCCCAGCCGGAGTCCTGACCCCCGCCTGCACCGCCTCGCCGAGTCGCTCTCAGCGCCGTGGCTGGCCGGCCAGCGCTGGTTCCGGGGTAAGTCGCGCCCGCTGGATCGGGTGGAGCTGTCGGACGCGGCGCGGCTTCCCGGCGGGGAGGCCTGGCTGGTGGTGCTCACCGCCACCGACACCAACGGCGTGGAGAGCCGCTACCTGGTACCCGCTGTCGCCGGGGAGAGCGGGTTCCGCGAGCCGCGCGACGAAGAGGGCGTATGGCGGTCGATCGTCAGCCTGATCGCGTCCGGAGCCGCGTTGCGGGGAGCCCGGGGCAGCTTCGCGTTCGAACCGACGGCAGCGCTGACCCAGCTCATCGGGGGAGGAGCGGACGCCGTTGCTGGCGTCACCGAGCGACGCGTGCGGGGTGAGCAGTCCAACACATCGGTCATCCTCGGTGACCGGCTGATCCTGAAGATCTACCGCCACCTGGAGCCCGGCGCCAATCCGGAGGTCGAGGTCAACTCCTTTCTCACCGCCGTCGCCTTCTCGGATGCTCCCGTGCTCGGCGGATGGGTCACGTACCGGCCTGACGTGGGTGAGTCGTGCGCGGCGGCGATGCTGCAGCAGCTCGTTCCCTCGGATGGTGACGCGTGGGGATGGGTTCTGGATCGCCTGGCGGGCCCGAAGGCCGGACAGGCGGCGGCGGTGTCCGGCGCCGCGAGGATTGGGAACTTGACGGCTCGTCTCCACGCGGCGTTCGCTTCACGCCCCGAGCTGCCCGCCTTTCCGTCCCGACCGGCTTCACGCGCGGAGCGGGCCGAGTGGCACTCCTCTGCGGAACGACGACTGGAGGAGGCGTTGGCGGCGGTGGACGGCGATGCCCGCCAGCGGCTGCTGACAATGGCGCCGGGCATTCGCGATCGCCTCGGGGTCATCGCCTCGGCCGAGGGCGCGCGAGCCACCCGAATTCACGGCGACTACCACCTCGGCCAGCTGCTGCGGACGAGCACCGGCTTCACGGTCATCGACTTCGAGGGCGAGCCGGCGCGATCCCTCGTCGAGCGGCGTGCGCCCGCCTCGCCACTCCGCGATGTGGCCGGCATGCTCCGATCGCTCGACTACGCGGGGCATGTGGCGCACCGCGACCGCGGCGGCCCGCCACCGGACTTCTGGCTGCCGGATGCGCGCGTGGCACTGCTGTCGGCATACGGGGATCTTTCGCCGACTGATGAACGGCTCTGCGCCGCCTTCGAGATCGAGAAGGCGTGCTACGAGGTCCGTTACGAGGCGAACAACCGGCCCGACTGGCTCTGGCTGCCGCTGGCGGCGCTGGAACGCCTGATTGCCAAGGAGGTCGTCAGACGACCCACTTCCTGACAGACTAGGCGGCGAGCGTCTCCTCGGAACCGGCGCGTGCACGAGTCGCGAGGGTGGCTACCAGGGCCGCGACCTCGGAACGGACCAGGTTGTCGGTCAGGCGCAAGCCGGCATCGAATGCGTCGGCGACCGACGGAATGGCGACCTGCTCGTCGAGCACGTCGGAGCCGGCCCGGCGCAGGGAGCGCTTCACCGACTCGATCCCGCCGCGCGCGCCGCCGGGCGTAACTGACGAGCCCATCACCGCAACCACCTTGCCGGCGATGGTCCGCTGGGGCGGACGCGAGGCCCAGTCGATCGCGTTCTTGAGGACGGCGCTGGTGCCGTCGTTGTACTCCGGCGTGACGAACAGGACGGCGTCCGCCGCGTCGAGCGCAGTCCGCAGCGCATTGACCGCCTTCGGCTCACCGGCCGCCTCGAGGTCGCCGTCGTAGAACGGCACCGCACCAAGCTCGTCAAAGGTCGTGATCTCGACGCTGGAAGGCGCCAGCTCGACGGCGGCTCGCAGCAGCGCCCGGTTGAACGAGGCGGCGCGAAGGCTCCCGGCAATACCCAGGATGCGAATCGGTTGGTTGGACATGTGATTGCTTCCTCAACTATCTATGGGAGATAGTTGCACAGTCAAGGAGCTCTGTCAAACGGGCAGGCTGCGCAACGCGTCATTGGCCGCGCGCAGCCCACGGCGGGATCAGGCGACCCACGTGCGACCGGAGCGACGAATTGCCTCAGCGACGAGGGCCGGCGCGAGCGCGATGGTGGCCACGATCCCCCACTCCAGCGCGTCGAGCGGCGAGGCGCGGAAGGCATCTGCCAGCGGCGGAATGAACGGTATGGCGACCTGGATCACCACCGCCAGCAGGCAGGCGATGGCCAGGAACCCGTTGGTGCGGAGGCTGAACACCGAGAGCGAGAGACTGCGATTGGAATACGCGCGCACCAACTGACCGATCACCAGCGCCGTGTAGGCCAGCCAGCGGACATGCTCAGCGCTGCCGTCGTGCCACTGCATGGCGGCCAGCGCGGCGAGCGCCGTGAACGAGCCGGCCAGCGCGATTCGTCCGAAGAGCGCAGTTGTGAGCAGCGGCTCACCGCGAGGGCGCGGCGGGCGGCGCATGGCGCCGGGCTCCTCCGCCTCCCGCTCGAAGGCGACCGATGTCGACACGTCGATGAACAGCTCCAGCCACAGGATCTGGAGTGGCAGGAGCGGCTGGCCGTAACCGACCAGCGTGGCGACCAGGATGAAGCCGAGCAGCGCCACGTGGGTCGAGACCAGGAAGACAAGCCCCTTGCGCACGTTCTCGACCATGCGACGGCCCTCGCGCAGACCGGCGAGCAGGGTGGCAAACGAGTCGTCACCAAGGACCAGGTCGGCGGCCTCGCGCGCTACCTGCGTGCCGCTCCCCATCGCCACCGCCACGTCCGCCCGGTGCAGGGCAGGGGCATCGTTCACCCCGTCGCCGGTGACGGCCACGGTGCGCCCCGCCGCGCGTGCCGCCAGCACGATACGCAGCTTCTGCTCCGGCACCGCCCGGGCCACGATGCGCATGGCCGGCAGCTCGGAGGCCAGGCGGGCGTCATCCCAGCCGTCGAGCTCGGTGCCGGTCACCACGTGGTCCGTGTCGAGGCCCGCGTCTCGGGCGACCGAGGCGGCGGTGCGCGGGTGATCGCCGGTCACCACGATCGTCTGGATCCCGGCGCCACGCGCGACCGCCATCGCCTCGCCAACATCGGCGCGCAGCTGGTCCGCGAAGACGAGAATCGCGCGCGGTTCCCACTCGGCGCCAGAAAGGCGTCGCGCCAGGAGCAGAAGCCGGCCGCCCTCGTCGGTCTCGCGCGCGACTGCCTCGTGCCAGGCGGTTCGCTCACGCCCGCACAGACCCAGCACCGCCTCCGGCGCGCCCAGCGCCAGCTCCTCGCCGGCGGCGCGCGTCACCGAATAGGGGGCGGCGTCGCTGGGTGCCTCTGACGAAAGCAGGACCGCTGGATCGAGCACCGGTGGAGTTCCCGGTATCGCCTCGCTGATCGCCCGCGCGAACGGCCCGGCGACGCCTCCGGCCGCCACGTGCCAGGCGTCGTCCTCGGCGCGCAGCGCCTCGAGCAGCAGCGGGTTGGCGAGCTGCGGCTCCATCGGTCCGGCCGGCGTGACGACGCGTGCCACCGCGAGCCGGTTCTCGGTGAGGGTGCCGGTCTTGTCGGTGAGGATCAGATCCACCGCGCCCAGCGTCTCCTGCGCGTTCAGGCGCCGGACCAGCACGCCCTTGCGCAGCAGCCGATACGCCCCGAGGCCGAGGATCACCGCCAGCAGGATGGGCGGCTCTTCGGGGATGGCGGCGATGGCGGCGCTGATCCCGGCCAGCAGGTTGGCACCGGCCGGCTGACCACGGATGAACCCCAGGCCCACCGTCACGGCGATGAGCGCAAGGGCAGCCACCAGCAGGATGCGGACCAGACGATCCAGTTCGCGCTGCAGCGGTGAGCGCCGGCGCTCGACCACGGCCAGGCCGCCGGCGATGCGACCGATCTCGGTCGTCTGCCCGCATGCCACCACCAGCCCCAGGCCCCGCCCGCCAACGACCGAAGTCCCCGCGTAGGCCATGGAGCGACGATCGGCGAGCGGGCTGTCTACCGGATCCGCGGCGACCGACCCCGCCTCGGGAAGCGATTCCCCGGTGAGGGCGGAGCGATCGACGAGGAGCGCATCTGTCTCGAGCAGGCGCAGGTCGGCCGGCACCACGTCGCCGGTCCGCAGCAGCACCACGTCGCCCGGGACGAGCTCGGCGGCCGGCAGGTCCCGCGCCTCCCCTCCTCGTCGGACCCGGGCCATGGGCGCGGATGCGGCATGCAGCGCCTCCAGCGCCCGCTCGGCACGGAACCCTGTCACCACGTCGGCCGCCACGATCGGCAGCAGGCCGCCCATCACCAGCAGGCCGTCGCGCACCTCGCCGAGGACCACCGCCAGCGCTCCGGCGCCCAACAGCAGCAGGATGAACGGCTCGGTCGCAGCGTCCCAGACCATCCGCCACAGCGGCGGTGCGCTCCGAGCTGCCAACGCGTTAGGCCCCGACGCGGCCAGGCGGCGCGCGGCCTCGTCATCGGTCAGGCCGTCCGCTGGCTGCACGCCGAACGCGGCGGCCGCGGCCACCGCATCGGTCGAGTGGGGCGGGGTGGAGATCACCGCCCCATCATCGGTCATTGGCGTCTCCGACTAGACGCGTCCCTTCGGCACGGTGTGCCAGTAGGTCTTGTTGAAGACGATCTTGCCCAGGTGCCAGAAGCGGTTCGGCTTTGGTGGCTTGGGCGGGTTGTTGTAGTCGAACTGCAACAAGGTCCCCTTGCCGTCTCCTACCTCGAAGAAGCACATCACCTTGCCGGTGTAGCTGGCATGCTTGCCCTCTGGCTCGCGTCCCTGCACCGCCGCCGTGATCCGTTCGGCCACGATCGGCGCCTCGAAGTGCGCGGTCGAGCCAGCCTTCGAGAGCGGCAGGTCGGTCGCGTCGCCCAGCGCATAAACGTTCGCTCGGCCGCCGACCTGGAGCGTGTGATGGTCGGTCGGCAGCCACCCACTGGCCGGAGCGAGGCCAGAGTCGATGACCACCTCGGCGCCGCGGTGCGGCGGCACCAGGATCAGCAGGTCGTAGGGCATCTCCTCGCCCTCGAGGCTCTGCACCACCTTGCGCGCGGGGTCGATCGTCTCGACGTTGAAGAAGGTGTGGAGCTCGATCCCCTTCTCCTCCAGGATGGGGGTCGCCATCTCGCTGACGCTCTCGATCGTGAAGGCGCGACCGATGGGGCTGCAGTAGTGCATCTCGCTCTCTTCCCGCAGGCCGCGCTCGCGGAGCTCGGACTCGACCAGGAATGCCACCTCCAGCGGCGCCGGCGGGCACTTGTAGGGCATGCCGGCGATCCCGATCACGACCTTCCCACCGGTGAAGGCGTCGAGCGCCTCCCGCAGGCGGAGCGCCGCGGTCGGGGAGTAGAAGTGGTGCGCCTCGGTGTCGAAGTGCTCGATCTCCTCGGGAACGATCCGCGAGCCGGTGGCGATCACCAGCTGGTCGTACTCGAGATGCCTGCCGTCCTCCAGATCGACGCGGCTGCTCGCCTCGTCGATCTTCACCGCACGTGCGACGTCGAGGATGACCCGATCATCGAGCAGGCTGCGCTCGGGGCGGGAGAGTCTCTCCGCCTTCTCGCCGCCCATGGCGATGTACATGAAGCCGGGCTGGTAGACGTGCTGCCCCTTCTCGTCGACGAGCGTGACGGTCGCCTCGTGGCGATCGATCTGGCGGCGCAGTTTGCGCACCAGCAGGTTGGCGACGAGGGTTCCGCCGACGCCGCCGCCCAGGATGACGACCCTCTGCATGGCCATCTCCTAACGCAGCTTCTCGACGAGGATCTCGTCGTAGCCCTCGCGTGTCTCGATGCCGATCAGTCGATGACCGGCCTTCTCGATCCACTTGGGGATGTCCAGCCTGGAGCCCGCGTCGCTCGACCAGACGGCGATGACGTCGCCGACCTGGCCCTCGCGGATGGAGCGGATCAGCTCCATCAGCGGTCCGGGGCAGTAGCTGCCGCGAGCATCGACGGTGCGGGTGATGGGAGTGGTCTGGGTCTGCATCGTGGTTTCCGTCCTTCTCTCGATGCTCAAATGAACAGGCTTGCGTCGGCGTTGGTCATCAGCTCCAGCGCCGCGGCGGCGCCGACAGCCGGTTCCACGCCGTCGATCAACTGGTCGGCGGTGATGCCCATCATGTCCATGCTCATCTGGCACGGGATCAGGCGCACGCCGAGGGCCTGGGCCATCTCGAGCAGCTCGCGCGGCTCGGCGACGCCGTACTGCTTGGCCAGCTTCTTCATCATCCACGGGCCCATGCCGGCGAAGTTGAGCTTGCTCAGCTTGGCGTGGTCGATGCCGGGCCGATTCATCATGGCAAGCATCTTCTGCATCCAGTTGGTGCCGGTCAGCCGGACCTCGGGTCGGACCAGCGTGAAGAGGCCCCAGAAGGTGAAGAAGATGGAGACCTTCATCTCACCGGCGGCGGCCGTGCTGGCCAGGATGGTGGTTGCCCAGGTTCGCTCCAGGTCGCCGCTCTCGGCAACGATCACGAGCTCCTTGACCTTGACGGACCCGTCGGCCTCTGGCTCATCGAGTTCTTCGACGAGGGGAGTCGGCACTTCGGGCCTGGTAAGTGTTGCGGTCATGTCGCGCCTCTCACTTCTTGCGCAGGATGTAGCGGAAGACCTTGCCATCGACGGTCGATTCGACCAGCTCGTGGCCGGTCGTCTTCGACCATGCGATGAAGTCCTTGGTCGAGCCGGGGTCGGTGGCGAGGACCTCGATCACGTCGCCGGAGCCGATCTCCTTGATCGCCAGCGCCGTCTTCACGATCGGCAGCGGGCAGGAGAGGCCACGGGCGTCGACGGTCCTCGTGACGTTGGTGGTGACAGTCATCGGTGCGATCCTTTCGTTCGAGGGGTCAGATGAAGACGACCTGTCCGTCGCTCGCGGCGAGCCAGAAGGCGGTGACGCCCTCCACGCCGTCCACCAGCGGATCGAGGTCGGATTCGGTGATGCGGAGCAGGTCCATGGAGAGCGAGCAGGCCTGGATATCGACCTCGCCGATCTCCTTGGCCTGGCGCAGGGTCTCGTGCCAGGGTGCCTGGCCGGCGGCGGCCAGCGCGTTCACGGCGTCGCGACCCGCATCACCGGCCTCCGGGGCGAGCCCGTGGTCATTGGCGATCCGGTCGGCGCGGAACGAGTCGAGCGCCCAGTACTGCAGAAAGATGTGCACCGGCCGCCCGATGGCTGCCGCTCCGGCGGTCATCACCGCCGCTGCGTTCAGCTTGTCGTCGGTGCCGGAGAAGAGGACGAGTGCGAGGTTCTGTTCCATCGGTTCCTACCTGTGCCCGGCCACGGCCGGTGTGGGGACGCTCCGTCCGCTCGTGGAGAGCGCGGCGAGGCGAACAAGGCGTCGTTGGAGCGCTGCGCGCATGAGCCCGCAGGCGACGATGAAGTCGGCGTCGGCGAGGCGATAGCGGATCTCGCGACCGTCTCGCTCGGACTCCAGCACGCCGGCGCTGCGCATCAGGGCCAGGTGCTGGGAGACGTTCGGCTGTGCGATCCCGAGCTGTGCGACCAGCTGGCTCACCGTCAGCGGCCCGTCCGCCAGCAGGTGCGCGATCTCAAGTCGCCGGGGGTTGGCCAGCGTCTTGAGGATCTCAGCCTGGAGGTCGTAGATCGGTTCCATGACCAGATCGTCCGATATATGCACAGATGCGCATCAGTGCCCAATGGCCCTCTCGGGGGTGCCTGCAGGAACTCGCGGCAGGGTCATTTGGCCCCCTCCGAGCGGGACAGGCGGCGCGGGTGGCGTCTAGCGCGTTCCGGCGAGCTCCTGGAGCGTGTGCCAGTTCGCCAGCCGGTCCTGCTGCGTCGCCACGATCTCCTCGCTGGGCTCTTCCTTCGCGAAGTGCGGCGCGAAGCGGCCCTCGGTACGAGCAAAGCTGAGGAAATCCTGGACCGTGCCGTTCGGTGCGGTGAACCAGTCCTCCTTCGGGGCCGGGTTACCCTGCAGGCTCAGCCGCTCGGCGATCGTCTCGCCGCGCCGCGGATCGTACGTGAAGAGCGGGAAGGCGCGGCTGGTGACCGCCAGTTTGGCCTGGGCGCTCGACGAGTCGTCGGCGATGCCGTGCTCGGGCTGGCACGGCGTATAGACGATCACCACCGCGGGGCCCGGGTACGCATTGGCATCGATCACCGCGCGATAGAAGTGGTTGATGTGCGCCGGCGTGGTCTGCGCCACGTACACATCGCCGTGGCCGATCAGGATGCGGCCGAGCTCCTTGCGCCGCTCGGGCCGGCCGTGCAGCTCACGCCCAAAGGCGGACAGCTTGGTCACCTGGCCGCCGAAGCTGGCGGTGGAGGCCTGGCCGCCGGTGTTCGAGTAGACCTGCGTGTCGAGCACCATCACCTTGATATCGGCGCCGGAGGCGACCATCCGCGACAGGGCCTGAAAACCGATGTCGTACATCGCCCCATCGCCACCCAGCGCCCAGATGCGGCGCTCCGGGTGACCGGCCTGGTCCCAGCGGGCGCGGATCCCGAGGGCATCGGCCGGGGCGTTCTCGAAGAGCGAGTTGGTCCACGGCACCAGGAACGGGTTGTACGGGT
>JBBEBK010000007.1:0-8944 GCA_040882375.1 Chloroflexota bacterium | reverse complement strand
GTCGACCGCATCGACCGCCAGGATGAGTCCTGCGTCAAGCCGCTGCTCGATGGCGGCCGGGATGATCCACTCGTCGATGATCGACTGGAGATCGCCCTCCGAGAGGTACCCGCGCAGGAAGCCGGCCCCGCCGAACAGGCTGACCTTGCCGTGGACCAGGTCCTCCTGCAGGCTGACCAGGATCACCAGGCCGTCGTCGAAGCCCTCGCGCCCCACGCCCCACTGCTCCATCAGGTCGCCGGCGGCGGCCAGGTTCGACTCCTCGGTGGCTCCGGGATCGACCTGCGCATAGACCGCGATCTCGGCACCGCTGCGCGCCTCGATCGCGTCGATCCGCGTCTCCAGCGCCCGCTCGACCTCGGTGGAGAGCACGCCGGCCGGATCGTAGACCGCCTGGCCCTCGACCGGGGCGGGGAAGGTCGCCGGCTCCCCCGGGGCGAAGAAGCCGATCGCGAAGACCGCCATGAAGATGCCGACCCAGATCGCGACGAACAGGATGCTGCAGCCGATTCGAATGGACCGCAGGACGCGCATGCCACGAGGATAGTCTCGGGCGGCGGATCAGGTCAGGAGCAGACGACGGTCACTCGCGCGGGCGGCTCCGTCAGACCGGCGATGCGGTCGTCGAAGGTGACCCTCCCGCCGGCGGGCACCTGGGGCGAAACGACGGACCTGACGCGGATGGCAATGCCCGCACCGTTCTGGGCCTCGAGCGCGCACTTGGCGCGTCCAGCACGCGTGCCGTGGTTGCTGACCTGTACGCTCACGATCGCGCCGTCGGGTGGATCGGTCGTGACGCGCAGCACCGTCGCCTCATAAGGACCGATCCCGCTCATCGCCAGGCTGGCCCATACGGCAAGCAGCACCACTCCGGCCACGATGGCCACCACGATGGTGCCGTGGTACTGCGTCGCCGACGGGGTCGCCATCCCGGCCCGGTTGCAGACCGAGCAGATCGTCTCGTCCGGCCCGATCGGGCGCCCGCACTTGTAGCAGTGGCGCATCGATCGCGCATCGCCCGGGCCCTCCTCGCCAGGGTCGCTCATGAGCTTGGCCCGAGCCGCTCACCGGCCCGGATCGGGACCGAGAGGCGGTTCTCCGGCGGTGCCAGCGGACAGCTCCAGGCCGGGTCGTAGACGCACGACGGGTGATACGCGTAGTTGAAGTCGAGCACCAGCTCATCGCCGATCATGCCGAGGTCCGCCCCTTTGACGGAATCCCACAGGTATCGCCCCCCGCCGTAGCTTTCCGTCCCGCTGGTCGCGTCCCGGAAGGAAATGAAGATGCCGCCGGCGTACTCGGTCAGCCAGTGGACCGCCAGGCGACATGTCCTGCCATCGACGGTGAAGTCCACCCAGCCGATGCGGACGAAGGGGATCGGCGGCCCGAGCGACGAGCGCGGCAGGTCGAGCCGCGCCGCATCCGGATCGATCTCCAGCGGCGCGGTGAAGCGGAGCGCCGGATCGTGCCGCCAGTAGGCGAGGCCACGGAAGTCGCGCCGCGCGTCGGCGGAGATCGGCGACGAGGGGTGCTCGGCGAAGAGGCGGTCCTTGGCGGCGCGGAAGCCGAGCAGGGCGGCGGGCCCGGCGCGTCGGTCATTGCGCAGCGTCTCGTACATGGCCGCCACGCGGCGCCGATAGTCGGCAAGTTCGAGGTGGGCTGACATCGCCCACACGATACAGGGGAGGCCAGCCTCGCGGCTGGCCTCCCATCGGTCCGTTCGAAGAGCCGGACGCTACATCCCGTTGTCCGCCAGGAATTGCGCCGCGACGTCCGCGTAGCTCTCCTGGTTGACGGCCACCTGTACGCCGAGCGCGGTCAGGACGTCGGTGGTGAGCAGCGCCGAGACGGCGTTGAGGGTCGCCTCGAAGTCGTCGGGCGCCGCGTCGAGCAGCGCCTGGGTCACCACCGGAGCGACGTTCTGCGCCGGCTGCAGGCCGCCATCGTCCGCCATCAACACCAGGTTGAATCGGGCGATATCGGGCTGCGTGGTGCAGACCTGTGCCACGTCGATCGCCGAGTTGTTGAGCGCCTCTGCCATCTGCGTGCTGCAGGGCGGGAGGCTCTCAACGTCGAGCTGGCTGATATCGATGCCGTAGGTGGACTGCAGCCCGGGACCACAGACCGGGTTATCCGGACAGCCAGGGGCGAGGCCCCAGACCAGCTGGCCGGCGACCGCGGCGAGGTCGCTCATGGTGGCCAGGTTGAACTGGTCGGCGGTCTCCTGGCGGACGACAAAGCCGTCGGCATCGGTGCCGGGCGAGTAGTCGAGCGCCACGAGGCCCTTTTCGGCGAGCTTGGCCTGCATGTTGGCGAAGGTGACCTCCGGGTCGGCCGCAACATCGGCCCCCAGGAAGCTCGCCATGCCGCCGAGGTACTCCGGCTTCAGGTTGATCTCACCCGACTCGATCGCGGCCTGGGTCACATCGCGTTCCCCCAGTTCCAGCTTGCGAGTGACGGTGTACCCATGCGCTTCAAGCGCCTGTGCATAGATCTCGGCCACCAGGGCCGCTTCGTAGAATCCGGCCGAGCCGACGGTGACGGCCGGTTTGGCTGCCTCCGACTCGCTGGCCGATGGACTGGTGCTGCCCCCACCCGGTGTGCAGGCGCTCACCACGAGCGCAAGCAGCACCGCCCCGAGGGCGAGCGTGCGGTGGATCCGCATTGGGTCCTCCTTGGACATACGGCCTGGGTCACTTGGTGCGACGCAGTCAGGTCGAGCGGAGTCTATCAGCGGGCGCTTGTAAGCCCGATGACGCAGCTAGGACGCGCGCCCGACCTCGCCGGCACGAAGACCCGGGGAAGTAGCGAGGCGCTGGAGCAGGGCAAACAGGCCCTCGGTGGCAAGCGCCAGGGCCGCCACCATCAGCGCCGCCCCGAAGACGCGCGGCAGGTCGCGCACGAAGATCCCCTGCAAAATGAAGTCGCCGAGCGTACCTCCGGCGACCACCGCTGCCAGCGTGGCGGTGGCGACCACCTGCACCGCGGAGGAGCGGATGCCGGCCAGGATCACCGGCAGGGCGATCGGCACCTCTACCGCGGCCAGGATGCGCCGCTCGCCCATCCCCATCCCGCGGGCCGCGTCGATCAGCTCCCGATCGACCTCGCGCAATCCGGCGTAGGTGTTGGTCACGATCGGCGGGATGGCCAGCGCCACCAGCGCGATCAGCGCCGGCAGGAATCCCAGCCCCCCACGCTCGAACAGGACCAGGGTGATCGGCAGCACCATGCCGAGCCAGCCCAGGGACGGGATGGCGCGTCCAGTATTCGTGACGGCCACCACCGCGCGTGCACCGCGCCCGGAGTGCCCGATGGCGAGGCCGATCGGCAATGCGATCAGTACGCCCAGTGCGAGAGCGGTCGCCGACAGTGACACGTGCTCCCACAGCCGCAGGGGGATGCTGTTGCGTCCCTCCCAGCTCGCCGGGTCGCTGAACCAGGCGGCGACCTCGCCGAGGAACTCCATCGGTCAGCCGGCCCGTGCCTGCGCCCAGGGCGTCAGGCGGCGCTGCAGGCCTTCGAGCCCCACGTCTGCCAGCACGGCCAGCGCAACCGAGAGCGCAACCCCGGTGTAGATGGACGTGGCGAAGAATCGGTTGATCCCGGTGTTGACGATCAGGTAGCCAAGTCCGCCGAGGCCGATCAGGCTTGTCACCGTCACCAGCCCGATGGTCGTCACGGTGGCGATCCGCACCCCGGCCACGATCACCGGCAGGGCGATCGGGAGCTCGACTCGCCACAGCCGCTCGACCGCTCCAAAGCCCATCCCGTCGGCGGCCTCGAGGACCTCGGCCGGCACGCTGTCGAGCGCGGTGACGATGTTCCGGACAAGGATGAGCAGCGTGTAGCTGACCAACGCAATCTCGGCGGTCAGCAACGACAGCCCGGTGATCGGGATGAGCAACGCGAAGAGAGCGAGGCTCGGGATCGAGTAGAGGGCCCCGGTGATGGCGATGGTCGGCCCGTACAGCGGACGAACGCGTCGAATCAGGAGCGCGAGACCAAACGAGATCACCAGCCCGACCCCGATCGCGATGCCGGTCATCACCAGGTGCTCTCCCACCCGTCCGGCGATCTCGTCGAGGTTATCGATCACCCAGTCGATCCGGAAGAAGGGCTGGTCGTTCATGCCCGGCGACCCGCGGTGTCGTTGCGCAGCACCTCGGAGATGGCGTCCACCGACAGCAGTCCTAGAACGCGGTCGCGAGCATCGGTGACGACTCCGAGCTGTACCGATGAGCCGAGCAGTGTCGATAGTGCGTCGCGCAGCGTGGTCTCGGGTTGCAGCAGGGGAGCTCCAGGCGTTGCCTCGTCCTCGGTGAGCGCGCCCTCGACCGTCAGCTCGTCGCGGTTGACCCAGCCGAGCGGGCGGTTGGCCACGTCCACGAGCACCGCATAGCCGATGCCGTCGATCTCCATCCGGCGCCGCAGCTCCGCCCGCGGCTCGCCGACCCGGACCATGAGCGGCTCGATCAACTGAAGGTCGCGCACCTTCGCCAGCGAGAGGCGCTTCAGGCCGCGATCGGCGCCGACGAAATGCTCAACGAACGAGCTCGCCGGCGCCGCCAGGATCGCCTCGGGGGTATCGAACTGGGCGAGGATGCCGCCGCGCTTGAGGATGGCGACCCGGTCGGCCATCTTGATTGCCTCGTCCACGTCGTGGGTCACGAATACGATCGTCTTGCCCACCTTCGCCTGGAGGCGCAGCAGCTCGTTCTGGAGCCGGTCGCGCAGGATCGGGTCGACCGCGCCGAATGGCTCGTCCATGAGCATCACCGGCGGATCGGCGGCGAGGGCACGCGCCACACCGACCCGCTGACGCTCGCCGCCCGACAGCGACGCCGGGTAGCGCCCGCGAAATGCGCCCGGGTCGAGGCCCACCAGCTCGAGCAGCTCCTCGACTCGCTCACCGACCCGCGGCTCCGACCAGCGCAACAGCTGCGGCACGATGGCCACGTTCTCGCCGACGGTGAGATGCGGGAAGAGGCCGACCTGCTGGATCACATAGCCGATCCCGCGGCGCAGCTCGACGGCGGGAAGGTCGCGCACGTCCTGGCCGTCGATGGTGATCCGGCCGCTGGTCGGCTCGACCAGCCGGTTGATCATCCGCATGGTTGTCGTCTTGCCGCAGCCCGACGGCCCGACGAGCACGCAGATCTCCCCGGCCGGGATGGTCAGCGACAGGTCGTCGACCGCGGGCGGCGTGCCCGGCGGCCCGTATCGCTTGGTGACGTGCTCGAAGGTGACGACGGCGCCACCGGGGCGCGCCTGGGAGGTCATGCCCCGAATGATAGGGAGAACACCGCCGCCGGCCCCGTAACGGAGCTGACTGCGCCGATCGCGGTGGGCGTCAGCCGCCAGATGCGCACCCGGTCGTTCTCGAAGGCCAGGGTCCATCGAGCGCCGGTCGCGAAGTCGGTGCGCGGCTCACAGGCCCGCGGCGGGCCGGTGTCGAGCAGGTAAGCCGCGCCGAGCTCCTGCGACAGCTCCGCGGCCCGCTCGGCGTCGCCGGAGCAGTAGATCTCGTCGACCTGGGCGGCACGCCGGTCCGGTGAGTAGCCAAGGTTCGCGATGTATACGGTATAGGTGAGGACGCGCAGCCGCCCCGCCGCATCGGTGGGGGAGTTAAGCCAGCCGTTGGTCACGAAGACCGCCTCCTCGGGCGTGTTGTCGCTGATCCATCGCCACGCCTCGACCTCCGACCAGCCGAGCACCACCTCTCGATTGAGCGCCGTCCACGCCGAGACGAGGAGCGGTGACGGAACGCTGAGCAGCAGCACCGCGGCGAGCGCCGGGGCCGGCCACCGCCTGATCAGCCACGCGGCGAGGATGGCGACGGCGATCCACATCGCCTGGAAGTACTTGTTCATGTCGAAGGACACGACGCTGAGCTGGACGAGGTTCGGCACCGCGAAGAGGAGGAGCACCCAGCCGGCAAGGAAGACGCGCCTCGGCGTGCCAGGGGCCAGCAGCGCGGCCAGCGCCAGCAGGAACGGGACCCCAAGGTTCGTGGCGTAGAAGAAGGCGACCGCCACGGGGCCGTCCTGGATCGGCGCAGCATCCCAGCCGATCACCGGTTTCAGGTCGCCCGAGGTGCCCGCCTGCAGCAGGGGCGCCACGGCGAACGGCAGCGCCAGCAGGTAGGGCGCCAGCAGCAGTGCGGCGTTGCGGGGAGCGGTTCGCTCGAAAAGCCGGCCGCCGATCACGACCCAGGCGAGCGCGAGCCCAAGGAACGCCGGGAAGAAGAAGAAGTGGAACGGGGCAAGGAGTGCGCCGAGCAGGCCGGCCAGGACGATCAGCAGCGGCCGGTCCCGCGCCCCGCTCGCCCGCGCGCGAGCGCTGGGGAGCGCCGTCACAAGCAGGAGCACCGCGCCGACCAGCATCGGCAGCCCGGCGGTGGTGGCGCGGTGGACGAGCAGCCCGGTCCCCATCACCGACGGGATCCGGAAGTACGGCCATTCGGTCAGCCACGCGTTGTCGTACGAGTTGTGCGTCACCAGCGAGATCGGATCGCCCAGGCCGGCCGCGACGTCAGCGATCAGGCGGACCCATCCCAGGCCTCCACCGATCACGACCAGCACCACCGCCAGGGCGGCAGCGCGGCGCGCCCCCCGGCCGCGCAGCAGCGCGCGCGCCAGGCCGTGGACCAGCAGCGCCAGCGCACCGGTCAGGATCGCCGAAGAGACGACGAAGCTCGGGACGCTGAAGAAATCGGCGGCGCGCGCGGCGATTGCGGCGTGGAAATCGGCGAACCAGTGGTAGACGAGCGGCTCGCCGGCGAAATACGGGACCTGCGGCGGGAAGTTCCCGGCGTTGAGCGACTGCGAGATCGACAGGTGCACGCCGAGGTCGCTCCAGTTCGAGCCGCCGGCGCTGATGCCGCCCGGCGCCGCCTTCCACAGCCCCGAATCGAGGACGAGCCCGACGAACCCGGCGGCCACGCCGGCAAGGCCGAAGGCGACGGGATCGCGGCGGAGCGCCCGGACTGACGCGGCACCCTGGGCGATCAGGCCGGCCGCGCCCCCTCGCCACGCGGCGAGTGGCACGGGAAGCGCCAACAGCACCGCGGCGAAGAAGATGGTCTCGCGCCGGTAGCCGCCACTCGCCAGCGAGAGCCAGTAGACGAGGTGCGCAGAGATCGCCAGCGAGAGCACGATCGCCAGGCCGAGCCGGCCGGCCGCGCTGATCCGCGGGCGCACGACGGCCATGATCCCCCAGCCCGGCACCACGAACAGGAGTGGCCAGACGACCGCCACCGCCAGGGGTGGGACCAGCCACGCACCGACCAGCGCGATCGCGATCCCCAGAGCTACCAGGGCGGCAGCGACCGGCCTGCGGGTGGTGGCGGCGCCGCGCTCGGTCATCGGGCTCGGATCATAGCCGAGGGGTCTACCCGGACCTTCCGCCACGGAGGCGCGGTCAGCGGGGGTCGCCGGCCCGTCGGGTCTTGGTCACCGTCCCAGCGGCTCGCATTGCGCCGGTCATCCGCGGCAGCGGCAGATGGGGGTCGAGCAGCGCCACGATCCGCTCGACCTGCGCTGGGGTGAGGCGTTCATTGGCGGAGATCCGCGCGGCAAGCGTCTCGACGTCGGCGAGCACCTGGATGCCTGGCCGCTGGCCCGACTCCCAGCCGATCTCGACGCCGCGCGGCGGGGCGAGGCAGGCGACCACGGTGGCCGGCAGGGCCGCGCGCTCGAGCTGCTGCTCGAGGCGATGTCCGGCGAGGCGCGCGGTGACCACCGGTCGCGCCTCCCATGGGATCCACGACTCGGTGGCCTCGTTCCAGTGGTACCAGTGGCCGTTGCGCTTCCGAAAGCGGCCGGCCTCTGCCCGCAGGGTGAGGGCCCACGTTCCACCCGGCCCGACCACGACCGAGTCGATCGGATCGCTCCCGCCCGCGAACACGCGTCGCAGGTAGTGGTAGCGGTCGTCGAGGCGACGGCCCAGGGGACCGCTCAGCCGGTCGCCGCCCGGGCGGGGCAGGGCCAGTCGACGCGCTCTGGCGACGGGTCGGTGGATGATCACGGCAGCGCCGATCGTCCTCCGTGGCGGGTGGGGATCACGAGTCTACCCCCGTCAGCCGGCCACGCCTAGCCCGCAGATCTGGGCGGCTGGGCGTGCCTGCTAGGATGCCGGCATGGACGTGCGCGACCCCGGAAGCGAGATCCCGACCGCCATCCGAACGCTGCTCGCCGAGCTGGGCGAGGACCCTGACCGCGAGGGGCTGGCCGGCACGCCCGATCGCGTTCGGCGCATGTACGCCGAGCTGACCGACGGCTACCGCACCGATCCGGAGACGCTGCTGAACGACGCTGCCTTCGACGTCGACTACGACGAGATGGTGGTCGTGCGGGATATCGAGTTCTACTCGCTGTGCGAGCACCACCTGCTCCCGTTCTTCGGGAAGGCGCATGTGGGGTATCTGCCGAGCGGCAGGGTGATCGGTCTGTCGAAGATCCCGCGCGCGGTGGACATGTTCGCCCATCGGCTGCAGGTGCAGGAACGGCTGACCCAGCAGGTGGCGACATTCCTGATGGAGCGCCTCGAGCCAAAGGGCGTCGCTTGCGTGATCGAGGCCACGCACCTCTGCACGGTGATGCGCGGCGTGCGCAAGCAGGAGGCGACCATGGTCACCAGCGCCATGCTCGGGACCTTCCGGCGCGATGCCAAGACGCGTGCGGAGTTCCTGACCTTCATCGGTCGCACGGCAGACCGGTAGACCGATGCGCGGTCGCTGGGATGCCAGCGCCGACTAGAATCGAAGGCGCATGAGCGACGACGCCCGAACCACCCCGATCCGCGTCCTGATCGCGAAACCCGGACTCGACGGGCACGACCGCGGTGCCAAGGTGCTCGCTCGCGGCCTGCGCGACGAGGGCTTCGAGGTGATCTACACCGGGCTCCGGCAGACGCCGGAGATGATCGCCGACGCCGCCGAGCAGGA
>JBBEBK010000006.1:0-9129 GCA_040882375.1 Chloroflexota bacterium | reverse complement strand
ATAGGTCTCGAGCCAGCCGAGCGCCGCGCCGGTTCGCTCCGCGAGGATCGCCTGCTCTCGATCAGTGAGCGGCTCTCCCTTCTCGGTGGCGAAGGCGGCCGCGGGGTCCACACCCGGAACCTGGAGAAGCAGCGCGAGGTGCGCGAAGGGTGGCCGGTAGGCTGCAGCCTCCGCGGCCGCATCGGCATCGGGCTCGACCAGCGACGCCGCGAAGAGGCGGTCCGGGTCGGACGGCAGCTCACCGCGCACCTCTCGTCCGGCGGTCGCCGCCGCGATCCGGTCCGACTCGTCGAAGAGGCGCGGGATGGCATCGGTCCCGTCCGGGTCGAACTCGATCGCGTGGTTCGGTCGTGAGCGCAGGAAGAGGAGCCGCAGCTGCTCGGCGGGAACCACCTCGGCGATGCGATGAGCGGACGCGCCGTGGCCCTTCGAGGTGCTCATCTTTCGCCCGCCGATGTTGAGGAACTCGTACGGCAGATTGAGCGGCGGCTCGCGATCAAAGACCTCGCGGGCGATGGCATCGGATCGGTCGCGCGAGCCGCCGGCGGTGGCGAGGTCCTTGCCGCACGGCTCGATGGTCACCCCGAAGAGGCTCCACTGCGCCGCCCACTCGAGGTTCCAGGGCAGCTTGGCGTTCCCGCCGAAGGGGCTGATCCGACCGGTCGTGCCGCACCCGCGAGCCCATGCCACGTGGTCTGGGAGGCACGCGAAGGCGACCGTCTCGCCGTCCCAGTCGGTGGCCAGGGTGGTACCGATGCGGCCACAGGTGGAGCAGATCGGATGGACCGGCAGCCAACCGGCCGGACGCTCGACGTGGCTCACCCGAAGGTAGATCTCGCGGACAAGCTCCGCTCGATCGAGGGCGGTGCGGATGTATCGGTCCATCTGGCCGGTCGGATAGATCTCGCTCATCCAGTAGTAACGGTCCGGGTGGACCCCGATGCGCGCGAAGGTGTCGATGAACAGGCTGGCGAAGTGGCGCGCATAGGACGGATGGCAGTCACCGACCGGATCGGGCACGTGGGCCAGCGGCATACCCATGAAGCGGTCCACCGCGTCGGGGGTCAGCAGCGCCTGCGCGTCCATCGGATCGAGGTCATCGATCCCGTACAGGAGGGAAGTCGGGAGGCCGGCGGCGCGGAGTGCGCGGGTGATCACGTCGAGCAGCACCGGACCGCGCAGGCTGCCAACGTGGACCGTCCCCGACGGGGTCTTCGAATCGTTGATGACCTGGGGGCCGGAGACGCGTGCCGCGAGCTCGTCGGCCCAAAACACGGCGTGGGCGGGCTAGTTGATGCCGACGATCGTGAAGGTGACCGGCCCGGCCGGAGCCTGCACCGTGACCTTGTCGCCCTTCTTGTGACCCATCAGCGCTGCCCCGACCGGCGACTCGTTGCTGATCCGCCCGTCGCCCGGCGCCGCCTCGGCAGATCCAACGATGATGAACGTCTCGGTGCCTTCAGGTCCCTTGATGACGACCTTGGCGCCGATCCCGACGCGGTCCCCGTTCGCCGGCTCGATCACCTCGGCGTTGCGCAGCTGGACCTCGAGCGTGGCGATGCGCCCCTCCAGGAACGACTGCTCCTGCTTGGCGTCCTCGTACTCGGCGTTCTCGCTGATGTCGCCGTCAAGCTTGGCATCGTGGATGCGCGCCGCGACACGCGGGCGCTCGACGGTGATCAGCTCGTTCAGTTCGGCCTGGAGCTTGGTTTGCCCCTCGGCGGTCAGGTAGACGGGCTTGTTGTTCATCGCACCGACAATAAAAAGGGCTCCAAGCTCCGCCGGGGTGTCCGACGTCCCTGGAGCGCGCCTTGGCCGGGCGGCTCGGCCGCCGATCCTACGCTGCAAGCGTGGGGTTCGGCGCCGCGCGATTGTAGGCCGGGCGACTGGGCCTGTCAAAGAATCGGGCCCCGATCAGCGCCCGGCGAGCACGAGTCCGACGATCAGGCCGGCAAAGGCGATCCGGTACAGACTGAAGACGGCGACCGAGCGACTGCGCAGCCACGCGAGCAGGAATCCGATGGCGAGCATCCCCGAGATAGCGGCGGCTCCGAAGCCGGCGGCGATGGCCAGCCACTCGATGGGCGTGTGCGTCTCGATGAGCAGCTTGCGAGAGCCGTACAGCCCGGCACCCAGGGTGATCGGCGTCGCCAGCAGGAAGCTGAAGCGCGCCGCGCTCTCGCGCGTCAGGCCGAGTGCCAGGCCGGCGGTGATGGTCGCCCCGGAGCGGCTGATCCCCGGGAACAGGGCGAGCGCCTGGGAGAGGCCGATCGCCACTGCGCTGCGCGCGTCAAGGCCATCGATCTGGCGCCGCCGCGAGCCGAGCCGGTCGGCCAGCCACAGACTGGCCGCTCCCAGCACCAAGAAGCCGGCGATCGCCAGCCGCACCCCGTCGCTGTCCCCGTGAAGGACGGATTCGATCCAGCCTTCACCCGCGAACCCGATGAGCGCGGCTGGGATGGTGGCCAGCAGCAGGAACCAGGCCAGCCGGCGCTGCGGATCGGCCCCGATCCGCCGCTCGCGCACGCTCGCCACGGCCGCGCGGAGGAGGCCGATCCAATCGCGCGCGAAGTAGAGGAGCAGCGCCACCAGCGTGCCGAGGTGCAGGAACACGTCGAACGCGAGGCTGCCGGTCAGCCCATCGGTCTGCCAGCCGGCGATCCACGGCGCGAGTTCGAGGTGCGCGCTGGAGCTGACGGGGATGAACTCGGTCAGCCCCTGCAGGATGCCGATCACGATCGCCTGGAGGACGAGTTCCATGACCCTCCCGGGGAGTTACGCCGCCTAGCGGATGAAGAGCGGCGCGAGCACCAGGCTGATGGTGGCGAGGAGCTTGACGAGCACGTGCAGCGACGGGCCGGCGGTGTCCTTGAACGGATCGCCGACGGTGTCGCCCACGACCGCCGCCGCGTGGGCATCGGTCCCCTTGCCAAGCACGTTGCCGGCATCATCGGTCAGGTGGCCCGCCTCGATGTACTTCTTGGCGTTGTCCCACGCTCCGCCGCCGTTGTTCAGGACGGTGGCCAGCAGCACCCCGGCGATGGTGCCGACCATCAGCAGTCCGGCGACCGCCTCCTGGCGAAGCAGGAGGCCGACGATGATCGGGGTGGCGACCGCCACCACGCCGGGCAGGATCATCTGGCGCAGCGCCGAGCGGGTGGTGATGTCGACCACGCGCGCGTAGTCGGGGCGCTGGGTGTAGTCCATGATGCCGGGCATCTCGCGGAACTGCCGTCGCACCTCGACGATGATCGCCTGCGCCGCCGTGCCGACCGCACGGATCGCCAGGCTGCTGAAGAAGTAGACGAGCATGGCGCCGATCAGCGCGGCAATGAAGACATTCACATCGGCCAGGTTGACCGAGGTGATCATGAGATCCGGCCGACCGCGGTTGGTCTGGATCAGGTTGACCTTGTCGATGTAGGCGGAGAAGAGCAGGAAGGCCGCCAGCGAGGCCGATGCGATGGCATACCCCTTGGTCAGCGCCTTGGTGGTGTTGCCGACCGCGTCGAGGCGATCGGTGATCTCGCGGGCCTTGCCCTCGGCCTTGGCGAACTGGGCGATCCCGCCCGCGTTGTCGGTGATCGGGCCGAAGGTATCCATGGCCAGGATGTAGGCGGTGGTCATTAGCATCCCCATGGTCGCCACCGCGGTGCCGAAGATGCCTCCGTCGGGCAGCGCCTGCTCGCCGAGCCAGTGGCTGGCAAAGAGGGCGAGGCTGATGGTGATGGCGGTGACGGCGGTCGTCTCGAAGCCGACCGCGGTGCCCGAGATGATGTTCGTCGCCGGACCGGTCTTGCTCGCCTCGGCGATCTCGCGGACCGGGCGCCAGGCGCCGGCGGTGTAGTACTGCGTGATGTACACGAATGCCACGCTGGTTGCGAGACCGACCAGCCCGGCCCCGAAGAACCAGACCCACGGCGCAATGCCGTTGGCGCCGACCGTGCCGGGCGTGCTCATCATCTGCGAAGTGGTCAGCGCCAGGCCCCCGATCGACAGGATGGTGGTGACCCAGTAGCCGCGGTTGAGCATGTTCATGGGGTCCTCGTCCTCGCGGCCGCGGACGAAGAAGATGGCCACGATGGTGGCGAACAGACCGAAGGCGCGCACCACCAGCGGGAAGAAGATCCACGCCTCGGGGTTCGGCCAGCCGAGGGCGGTCGCGACGCGCCAGACCGCCACCCCCAGGATCATGGCGCCGATGTTCTCGGCCGCGGTGGATTCGAAGAGGTCGGCGCCGCGGCCGGCGCAGTCGCCGACGTTGTCGCCCACCAGGTCGGCCACGACCCCGGCGTTGCGTGGGTCATCCTCGGGGATGCCCGCCTCGATCTTGCCGACCAGGTCGGCTCCGACATCGGCCGCCTTGGTGTAGATCCCGCCGCCCAGTTGGGCGAAGAGGGCCACGAAGCTGGCCCCGAAGCCAAAGCCGACGATCAGGAAGGGCGCCTGCTCGGGGTGCGTGAAACCGCCGTACAGGGCGAAGATCGAGTACACGCCGAGCAGCGACAGGGCGACCACCAGGAAGCCCGACACGGCGCCGCCGCGCATCGCCATCTGCACCGCGCGGACGAGGCTGCTCTGGGCAGCCGCGGCGGTGCGCAGGTTCGCCTTGACGCTGATGTACATGCCGATGATGCCCGACGCCATCGAGCAGGCCGCGCCGACCAGGAAGGCGATCCCGGTTCGGATCCCCAGGTCGGCGCCGAAGATGCTGGTATCGGCGACCTCCTTGCCCTCGACCAGCGCGATCACCAGCCCGATAAGCACCGCGCCGCCGATGGCGAGCAGGCCGATGGTGCGGTATTGGCGCCTGATGAACGCCACGGCGCCCTCGAGGATGATGTCGGCGATCTCCTGCATGGCGGGCGTGCCGGTATCGGCGCGCAGGACATCCCACGCAAGGTAAAGGGCAAAGGCGATGGCTGCGATCCCGGCGGCCGGGATCACCCAGAGAATGGGCTGGAGCTCCATGGATCCTCCGAATCGGGTTCATGCGACGGCCGCGCGGGAGGCGAACGGCTCGCGATCGACGATCTGACACACGGAAACGCCGGCGGATTCTGCGCGGTGGTGCGCCCGCCGACGAGGCGGCGCTATGGTAGCCCGCCGCAGCGCGCAGGGTCAACCGATCCCGGCGCACGGTGGACTCGCTCCCCCGTGCGACAACGGACGCCGCCACGAGGGTCCACCCGTCCCGGTATGCTACCCGCCGCCTGCCCCCGTCCACCTGCACGGAGCGCCGATGACCTACCTTCCCGAGGCCACCCCCGGCGACGAGCTGCCCACCCAGGGCGATGGTTCGTCATCCGGCCGCGGATTCGGCTGCGCCCTGGAGATCATCGAGACGCTGGTCCTGACCCTGGTCATCTACCTGCTCATCCACAACTTCGTGGCCCAGCCATTCGAGGTCGAGCAGAACTCGATGGTGCCCACCGTGAACCCGGGCGAGTACGTGCTGATCGACAAGATCTCGCCGCGCTTCAGCGACTACCAGCGCGGCGACATCGTGGTCTTCCAGCCGCCAGACGGCTTCGGCCAGGGCGGGGTGCCCTTCATCAAGCGCGTGATCGGCATACCGGGCGACCTCGTCAGCCTCGAGAACGGGGTGGTCTTCGTCACGGCTTCCGGCGGCAATCCGGTGCGCCTGGACGAGCCGTATGTCATCCGCGGCGCGGACGGAGCTGTGGCGGCCACGCTGCCACGTGACCCGTCCGGGACCGACGCATGGACGGTCCCGGCGGGCAGCTACTTTGTGATGGGTGACAACCGAACGGCGAGCCAGGACTCCCGCTTCTTCGGCCCGGTCGAGCGCGACCTGATCGTCGGACGCGCATGGCTGCGCTACTTCCCGTTGGATCGGCTCGGAGTGATCTCGCGGCCGGAGTACGCGGGGCTGCCGTCGCAGGTCGCCGACGAGGCGGTGCTGGTGCCGCGCTACCTTCTCGGCGGCTCCTCGGCCACGATCCAGGCATCAATCGCCCGCTGGTAGTCAACCAGCTCGTCGGCGAACCACAGGTCCAGCTCGGCGGTCGCCGTCTCCGGCGCGTCCGAGGCGTGGATCAGGTTGCGCAGACCGCTGATCCCCAGGTCGCCCCGAATGGTGCCCGGCTCTGCCTCGTTGGGCATCGTCTGGCCGACCAGGCGGCGCACCGTGGCGATCGCGTCGGGTCCCTCGAGCGCAACCGCGGCGACCGGTCCGGAGGTGATGAACTCGACCAGGCCATCGTAGAAGTGCTTGCCGGCGTGCACCGCGTAGTGCTGCTCGGCCATCGGGCGCGAGACGTCCAGCATGCGCAGTCCGACCACCTTCAGGCCCTTGCGCTCAAAGCGCGCCAGGATCTCCCCGACCAGTCCGCGCTGCACGCCATCGGGCTTGACCAGGACCAGGGTGCGTTCCATGTCGGGGTCGGGCTCCTCGTGGTCGGTCAGGCGCGCGCGGCGCGGTCGAATGCGGCGGCAGCCTCGTCGTCTCGGCCGTCGGCGCGCAGGAGGTCGCCGTAGAGTAGCAGACGATCTTCGCCGGGCTCCATCTCGAGTGTCGGCTCGAAGAGCGCCAGCGCCCCGGCGGCGATGCGCGGATCGAGGCGAAGGGCCACGATCAGCTGTCGGTCGCCCTCGTCCTTCGTGCCGGCCTCATAGGCCAGGCGCGCCGAATCGAGTCGAGCGTGCGCCGTGGTCGCCCGCTCGGGCGTCGGAGCGGCAGACGGCCCGCCTCCCCGGCGACGCGGTGACCCGGCTCGTGGCGACGGTGCGCGGAACGAGGCGGGCATCGGCCAGTCGAGCCGTGACGGCACCCCTCCCCGCAGCCGCCACACCTCATCGACGCCGATCGCCGCCACGATTCGCTCGGCCAGCTTGCCGGCGCGGTCGAGGTCGCCCGCCGCGGCCAACGCCTCGGCCTCGACCAGCGTCACCATCGGGCGCCGACGCTCGGGACTGCCCGCCCTGATCGCGGCGGCGGCAGCGCCGGCGGAGATCGGGCGCCCCTGTCGCCAGAGCGCTTCTGCGAGCAGGCCGCGCGCGACGTCGAGGTCCTCGAGGCCGCTCTTGCCGGCAACCCCCAGGGCGGCGATGCGGCGGATCAGCACCCCCTCGGCCATGGCCGGCAGGCCCGACGCCAGCAGGGAGCGCGCCAGCGCCATGTCGTCGGGAAACAGGTCGATGACGGTCGGAGCCGCCTCGACGTCCACAGGGGGGCGCTTCGGTTCAGTCACGTGCCGAGCATCCGCTCGAATCGACGCGGCGATCGGAACGGCCCGAGCACGGCAAGCCGCATCCGATCGGGGCGGACGATGCGCCGTGCCACGTCGAGCAGGTCGCCCACCGAGACTGCATCGAGGTGTTCGATCACCTCGTCCACGGTGAGGATGCGCGGGAGCAGGCTCTCCCCGGTGCCAAGCCACGACGCCACCGAGCCGGTCTCCTCGAGGCGCAGCTGCAGGCGACCGCGCGTGTATGCACGCGCCCGCTCGAGCTCTGCCTGCGAGATCGGGTCCTGCACCACCCGCTCGAGCTGCTCCAGGATCGCCCCGACCACCTGGTCGGCCTGATCGGGATCGAACCCGGCATGGACGCCGAAAGTGCCGCAATCGGCATACGTGGCACCAAAGGTGGAGACGTCGTAGGCGAGTGAGCGGCGCTCGCGAAGCTCCAGGAAGAGGCGGCTGCTCATCCCGTCGCCGAGGACCGCGCTCAGCAGGTCGAGCGCCCAGCGATCGGGATCGCTGCGGGAGACGCCGGGGAGACCGATGCACAGGTTTCCCTGCGAGAGCTGCCGGAAGGCGACCCGGACCTCCGCCGAGGCGACAGGCTCCGGCGCGGCCAGGGCTCGATCGCGGTCGACCGGAACCCGGGTCACCGATCCGGCCGCGACCGAGGTGGCGAACGGCGCTTCAAACCAGCTGCCCGCGATGCGGACCACCGTCTCATGGTCGATCCGCCCGGCGGCGGCGAGGACCAGGTGCTCGGGGCGATACCAGTCGCGCCAGTGCCCGATGACCGTCTCGTGGTTCGCCCGGCGCACGCTGCGCGGGGTGCCGGCGATCTCGCGGCCGAGGGCGTGGCGACCGAAGAGCAGCTCATCGAAGAGGCTGAAGACGTGGTCGCCCGGCGAGTCCTCGTACATCCGGATCTCGTCCACGATCACCGGCTTCTCGGCGGTGAGGTCACGGTGCCGCAGCAACGGACGCAGCGCCAGCTCGGCGACCACCTCGAGCGCCCGGGGCGCTACGTCGGCGGGCACCCGGGAGGTGTAGACGGTGAGCTCGCGGTCGGTCGACGCGTTGACGCTGCCGCCGCAGCCCTCGATCGCCTCTGACAGCGCGCCGGGATCGGGGTGCCCCGCCGTTCCCTTGAAGACGAGGTGCTCGAGCAGGTGCGACAGGCCCGCGTGCGCCTCATCCTCGTGCCGCGATCCGACGCCGACGAAGATGCCGACCGAGACCGACCGGGCCGCGGGCATCTGCTGGGTGACGATGCGCAACCCGTTGCTGAGCACGCTGCGCCGGTGTGGCGGGTCGGCGGCCCGTGGCCGTTTCGCCGCCAGCCCGGATGCCACGCTAGGCGTCCTCATCCTCTTCGGGCGCCTCGCTGCTCATCAGCAGCTCCATCTGGATGAAGCGAAGGTCGCGTGCCAACTCCTCGGCGTTGCGCGGCAGCGGCCGGCCGCCGTCAGTCTCGGTGTCGGCGTCGCTGCGGGTATGGCCGGCGGTGAACTCGATCACCACCCGCTCCTCCCCGATGATCAGGGTGTAGACGAGCAGCTGCTCCGAGGTCGTGTCGAACTGCAGGTAGTCGAACGAGTCGAGGTTGACGCAGATCGCGAGCGGGGTGAAGTAGCTGGCGATCTCGGGGTGATCGACCACGATCCGCTCTACCCAGCCGATGCCGTGGCTCGTCACCTGGCTCCCCCGCAGGTAGGTGTAACTGACCGTCTGCTTCAGCAGGGGGCGCAGGATGTTGTAGATGTCGCTCTTGTCAGTGACGACGCCGGTGTTGATGTAGAGCTTGGCTCGCGCCTCGGTCATCGGCTCGCTCGAAGGAAGGGATGACGGGTGGTGGGGTCGCGGGCGAGTCTAGCACTTGCGGCCAGCGTTGAAGGCGGACACTGAAGTGGTCACGTCAGACATT
>JBBEBK010000005.1:0-9275 GCA_040882375.1 Chloroflexota bacterium | reverse complement strand
GAGTAGCCGAAGGTCATCTGGGTCAGGTCGTTGGTGCCGAAGCTGAAGAACTCGGCGTGCTCGGCGATATCGCCGGCGGTGAGGGCACCGCGCGGCACCTCGATCATCGTCCCGAACTTGTAGTCGACCTGCTGCCCAGACGCCTCGACGATCTTGGCGACCTCGGTCTCCAGGATGCGCCGCGTCTCGGCCAGCTCGTTCACGTGGCCGACCAACGGGATCATGATCTCCGGCAGCGGCGTCACTCCCTCGCCGGCCACGCGGGCCGCGGCACCGAGGATGGCCCGCCCCTGCATGCGGATGATGTCCGGGATCAGCAGCCCCAGACGGCAGCCGCGCATGCCGAGCATCGGGTTCATCTCGCGCATGGCTTCCACCGCGGTCAGCAGTTCCTCGGCCTCGGCCAGCTCCGCCGGGAGCCCGTCGGGCAGGGAGCTCTCGGGGGTCAGCTCCCGGATGGTGCGCAGCCGTGTCACCTTCGCGATCAGCTCATCGTGGCTGGGGAGGAATTCGTGGAGCGGCGGGTCGATCAGGCGGATGACCACCGGCAGGCCGTCCATGGCGCGGAAGAGGCCGGCGAAGTCATCGGTCTGAAGCCCCTGTAGCTCTGCAAGCGCGGCGTCGAACTCCGCCACCGTCTCGGCGTCATCGGTCGAGAGGGAGGCGCCCGCGTCACGACGACGCTTGGCATCGGTCGCCCGGGTGGCAGCCAGGATCATGCGGCGCACGGTCGGCAGCCGATCCTCCTCGAAGAACATGTGCTCGGTCCGGCACAGACCGATCCCCTGCGCGCCGAAGGCGCGAGCGCGCTCTGCGTCACGCGGGTAGTCGGCGTTGGCCCAGACCTGCAGGCGCCGCACCTCGTCGGCCCAGCCAAGCAGCGTCGCCAGGTCGTGCTCATCTTCGTAGCGCGCCTCGATCGTCGGCAGCTCGCCAGAAAAGATCTCACCGGTGGTGCCGTCGATGCTGATCATGTCGCCCTCGCCAATGACGGCGGACCCTGCCCGCATGGTGCGGGCGGCGTAATCGATCTGGAGCGACTCGGCGCCGGCCACGCAGGGAAGCCCCATCGAGCGAGCCACCACGGCGGCGTGCGACGTGGCGCCGCCCCGGGCGGTCAACACGCCGCGAGCGACGAGCATGCCGTGGACGTCGTCGGGGCTGGTCTCGATGCGCACCAGGATCACCGGGTCACCCGCCGCGTGGAACTCCTCTGCCCGATCGGGGTCGAAGACCGCCTTTCCGGTGGCCGCCCCCGGTGAGGCGTTAAGCCCCTTGGCCAGGAATTGATCGGTCGCGCGGGCCTTGGCCGCCTCGTCGAAGCGCGGCAGCAGGAGCTGGACGATCTGGGCCGGCTCGACCCGCTGGAGCGCCTGCTCGCGGGTGATGATTCCTTCTCCCACCATGTCGACCGCGATCTTCACCGCGGCCGGCGCGGTCCGCTTGGCGGAGCGCGTCTGGAGCATGTACAGCTTGCCACGCTCGATGGTGAACTCGAGGTCCTGCACGTCGCGGTAGTGCTGCTCGAGGCGCTCGGCGATCGCCTCGAATTCGGCGTACAGCGTGGGAAGCTCGTCGCGCATCTGGCTGATCTTGGCCGGCGTACGCAACCCGGCCACCACGTCCTCGCCCTGGGCGTTGGTCAGGTACTCGCCGTAGAGCACCTTCTCCCCGGTGTTCGGGTCGCGGGTGAAGGCGACACCGGTCCCGGAGTCCGCCCCCATGTTGCCGAAGACCATGGTCACGATGTTCACCGCCGTGCCCAGGTCGTGCGGGATCCTGTTGAACTCGCGGTAGTCGTGGGCGCGCTTGCCGAACCAGCTGTCGAAGACGGCACGTACCGCCAGCTCGAGCTGCCGGTACGGATCGGTCGGAAAATCCTCGCCGGTATGGTCACGAACGATCTGGGTGAACCGATCGGCTACGGCTCGGAGGTCATCGGCATCCAGATCGGTATCCAGGCGAGTGTGGCGCTCTTCCTTGAGCGCATCGAACGGCTCGTCGAAGGCCGATGCCGGGATGCCAAGCACGATCCGCCCGAACATGGCCACGAAGCGACGCCAGGCGTCGTAGCCGAAACGCTCGTTGCCGGTCAGCGCGATCAGGCCGGCCACCGTTTCGGGGTTGAGGCCCAGGTTGAGGACGGTGTCCATCATCCCCGGCATGCTGAAGGCGGCGCCGGAGCGGACGCTCACCAGCAGCGGGTTGGCCGTGTCGCCGAACCCCTTGCCGGTCGCCAGTTCCAGGGCGGCCATCTGCTCGAGCACGTCGTCCCACAGCCCCGCCGGCAGCTCCTTGCCCGCCGCGTAGTACGCGTTGCAGGCCTCGGTCGTGATGGTGAATCCAGGGGGCACCGGCAGGCCGGCGTTCGTCATCTCGGCCAGACCTGCACCCTTGCCGCCGAGGAGCGAACGCATCTGCGCGCTCCCTTCGTGGAAGGTGTAGATCAGCTTTGGAGCGGTCGTGGACATGCGGGGCGCGGGACCTCCATTGCGAGTACGCGGGGTACCCGATTGTACGCGTTCGCCCCTCGATCAAGCCCGCGCTCGCCCGGCGGGCCAGCCCTACCAGACCTCGCCCGGCCGCCAATCAACGGGTCACGGGCGCGGCTTGATCCGGCGCCGACCGGGCGGACGGTACCGGGCCTCGAGGAGCGGCCACAGGTCGGCCACCTCGATGCGGTAGTCGCCGCCCACGCGCTGGGCAGCAAGCCGCCCTCCCCGAATGAGGCGCCGGACATGCTCCCGGTGGAACCCGAGGATGACCGCCGCCTCTCTCGTCGCGACCTGCAACGCCTCGGGGTCCACCTCCGCATCCGCGTCCAGGCCGGCGAGCGCCACGCCCATCGCCTTGACACGGTCGGCGGTCAGGGCCACCGCCTCGGCCTCTGGCCGGCGCAGGGCGCTGGCCAGGGCGGCGGCAAGGTGTTCGCGCAGGTCGGCGACCTTCATCGGACCGACAGCCAGCCGCGGCGGAGGGCAACGGCAAAGAGTGGCCGGATGGCGGCGACCAGACGTCCCGCCCAGCCGGCGTGCATGCGGTAGACCTCGCGAGCCTTGGCCGTTACGCGCGCGCGGTCTGCGTCGTGGAGCTCCGCCGCGAGCGCCCGGAAGCCGGCAAGGGCCTGCGAGGCGTGGCCGGCCAACCAGATGGCATCCGCCATCGCCTCCCGCACGTCGGGATCGGCAGGGCGCAGCTCGACAGCCCGGGATGCGGCCGCCAGCGCAGCGCGCGGATCTCCCAACCGAATCAGGCCTCTGGCGAGGGCCAGCTGCGCGTCAGCATTGGTGGGATCCAGGCGGACCGCCCGCCGTGCGGCCCGGACTCCCCCGTCGGGGTCGGAGGCACCGAGTCGCTCTGCGGCCTCGGCGACCGTCCACGCCACCTGCCGCGGGTCATTTCGGGCCAGGCGGGCGAACTCGGCGGCCGCGTCGCGATGCGCTCCCCGCGCGGCGAGCACCTCGGCCAGCAGCTCTCGGTAGCGGACCTCGTCGGGATCGAGCCGGACGGCTGCGGCGGCATCGCGTTCCGCATCCTCGAGACGGCCGAGCGCGAGGTGGGCACGGGCTCGGAGCTCGTGGGCGGCGTCGTCACCGGGTCGCTCCTCGATCCGCGCCGTGGCGAGCTCGATTGCCCTGAGGTCGGCGGGATCGGTCTCGGTCACGTGGTTCGCTTCAACCGCGGAGACGTACCGTCTCGGCGCATCCGTCGGTCACGGGATCTGCCCGTCCACACGACGCGGCACGCCGGCCCATGCGGCATCGCCCGCGAGCAGCGCAGTGAGTCGTTCCGGAACCGCGTCGAGCGAGACGCGCTCCTGGGTCATGCTGTCGCGCTCCCGGATGGTGGCGGCTCCATCGGTCAGTGACTCCACGTCAACGGTCACGCAGAACGGGGTCCCGATCTCGTCCTGGCGGCGATAGAGCTTGCCGATCGACGCGGTGTCGTCGTACACGGCGGCCATCCGTCGCTTGAGATCACCGGTAAGGCGCTGTCCCAGCTCCACCAGCTCGGGGCGGTTGCGCAGCAGCGGCATGACCGCCACCTTGACCGGGGCCAGCGACGGCTTGATGCGGAGCACGACCCGCTTCTCGGCGGCGACCTGTTCCTCTTCATAGCCGTCGAGCAGGATCGTGAGCACCGCGCGATCGACCCCCATCGCCGGCTCGATGACGAACGGGGTGATCTGCTCCCCACTTGCCTCGTCGAAGAGCGTCAGACCCTTGCCCGAAGCCGCGGAATGGGCCTTCAGGTCGAAATCGGTGCGGTCGGCGACGCCCTCGAGTTCGGACCAGCCCATCGGGAAGAGGTACTCCACATCGGTCGTCTGGCGGCTGTAGTGCGACAGCTCATCGGCTTCGTGCTGGCGTAAACGGAGTCGCTCGGCGGCGATCCCCAGGTCATCGGTCCACCAGCGCATCCGCTCTGCGACCCAGTAGGCGAACCATCGGTCCTCCTCGGAGGGATGGACGAAGAATTCCATCTCCATCTGCTCGAACTCGCGCGATCGGAAGATGAAGTTGCCCGGCGTGATCTCGTTGCGGAAGCTCTTGCCGATCTGGGCGATCCCGAATGGCAGCTTTCGTCGTGCGGTGCCGGCCACGTTGGCGAAATTGACGAAGATGCCCTGGGCAGTTTCGGGGCGCAGGTAGGCGACCGATGCCGACTCCTCGACCGGCCCGACATGGGTGCGGAACATCAGGTGGAACTGCCGTGCCTCGGTGAGCGTTTCGCGCTGGCCGCAGTTCGGGCAGGCGATCTCGGTTGACGGCCCCTTCAGGTCGTCGGCCCGGAAGCGGTGCTTGCAGGAGCGGCAGTCGACCATGGGGTCGGTGAACCCGGCGACGTGGCCGGAGGCCTCCCAGACTCGGGGGTTCATGACGATCGAGGCGTCGAGCCCGACGATGTCGTCGCGCAGCCCGACCATGGCGCGCCACCAGGCCGCCTTGACGTTGTTCTTGAGCTCAACGCCCAGCGGCCCGTAGTCCCAGAAGCCGCCGATCCCGCCATAGATCTCGCTGCTCGCGAAGACGAACCCGCGCCGCTTGGCGAGGCTGGCGATGACATCCATGTTGGGGGCTGGCACGGATCTTGCGGGGACCTCTCCGGTGCGGCCGATCGGGCTTCCGTGGACGAGCGGGAAGGCGTCCGAGTCTAGCGCAGCGCTGCCGTTTCGGGCCGGACGGCCGGTGCAGTGCCCTCGGATGCGGTGCCCTCGGCAGCGCCCGGACCGACCGGCTGCATGTCGCGCTCTGCCACCTGGTCGAGAAAGTCTCGGCTGCGCAGCTCGCGTTCGAGCACCGCCGAGACGGCCGCGTGCAGGATCCGCTCCGCTTCGCGCTGTACCCCGGCGGGCACGCTGAGGCGCAGCACCGCGCTCAGCTCACTGCGCTGGAGGTGGCGCAGCACCTTGAGCGCCTCGGGCGAGATGGGGCGCGCGCCAAGCGCCTCGTGCGCACACTCGGGGCCGATCAGGCCGCCGGCGACCGGCGAGAAGGTGTTCCCCGCCGGCTCAATGCCGGCGCCGCACTGCAGGCAGTTGGTCAGCTCCGGCCGAAAGCCCATGGCGTCGAGGAGATGGAGCTCGAACCAGCGTGCCACCACCTCGCGACTCACCAAGCCGGGCGACGCGTCGAGGCCCGCCAGCGCCTGGCCGAGCAGGACGAAGGCAGCATGGGAATCGGAATTCGCCTCGCAGAAGCGATCCACCAGCTCGGCCACGTACCACGCGGCCGCGGTGGAGTGCAGGTCATCGCGCAGGCCGAGGTGCGGATCCTCGATGGCTGCCTGGGTGACGACGTCGAAGGTGCGACCGACGGCCAGTACCAGGTGAACGTCGCTGAGCGGTTCGAGGCCCCCGCTCAGCCGCGACCGCGGCCGCCGAATGCCCTTGGCGATGACCCGCAGCTTGCCTAGCCGCGGCGTCAGGACGGTGAGCACCCGGTCGGCCTCGCCGAGGTCCATGCTGCGCAGCACGATCGCCTCGGTCTTGTAGAGGCGGGCACGGCTCACGACGCGATCGACCTCGGGTACCCTTGGAGCGTGGACATCAAGAACGAGTTTAACGACCTGCTCGCCGAGATCGAGGCAGAGATGCGGTCGGTGCTCGGCGAGGGCGACGGTCATGCGACCCCTCTGTACGAGATGCTGTCGTACCACCTCGGGCTCGACGACCCGACGGGTCCGCGGGGTAAGCGGATGCGGCCGCTGCTCGGCCTCCTCGCCTTCAAGTCACTCGGCGGCGATTATCGGAAAAGCCTGCCGGCGGCCGCGGCCGTCGAGCTGGGACACAACTTCAGCCTCGTCCACGACGATATCGAGGACGCCGACCGCGAGCGCCGCCATCGGCCGACCCTGTGGGCGATCTGGGGGGTGCCGCTGGCCATCAATGCCGGGGATGCACTCTTCGCGCTGTCGCGCCTCGCCCTGTATCGGCTGATGGAGGTTGAGGGCTATGAGCCCCAGAAGCTGCTCGACATGATGCGGGTCTACGACGAGACCTGCCTGGCGCTGTGCGAAGGCCAGTACCTTGACATCAGCTTCGAGCGTCGCACCGATGTCACGGTCCCGGAGTACATGGAGATGATCGAGAAGAAGACCGCGGCCCTCATCGCGGCGGCCGTCGAGACCGGGGCCATGATGGCAACCGATGACCAGGAGATCGTGGCTGCCTACCGGCGCTTCGGGTACAACCTGGGCATCGCCTTCCAGATCGCCGACGACCTCAAGGGCACCTTCTGGACCACCGCGGCCACCGGTAAGCCCGAGGCGGGCGACGTCCGCAAGCGCAAGAAGACGCTGCCGCTGGTGTGGGCCCTGCAGAACGCGGCGGCTACCGACGTTTCGCGCCTGACAGCCATCTACCAGCCGATCATCCGCGCCACCGACGGTTCAGGCCCGCCGCTTGGCGATGGCCAGATGACCGATGCCGATGTCGACGAAGTGCTCGCCATCCTGGAGCGATCCGGCGCGCGGCGTCACGCCGAGGAAGAGGCGCACCGCTACCGCGATCTTGCCCTGGGGTACGCTGCAGCGCTGCCGGTCCCCGAGGGGCAGCTCTCCGAGCTGCGCATCCTGGTCGAGAGCGTCATCGCCACCTAGTCGCGGAGCGTGGTCTCCGTCTCTGCGTCCGCGGACGGGAGAGGCCGCGAGGCGACCACCTTTGCGACGCGCCGCGGATCAGCGACCTCGACGCTCAGCGTTACGTCGCGGAAGAGGAGCGCGGCACCGGGGAGCGGGATGCGACCCACGCGGTGCACGATGAAGCCGCCGACGGTGTCGTACTCGCCCTCGTCCTCCTCCTCGACCTGCGGGAGATCGAACAGGTCCCGCAGGTCGTCGATTGGCACCCGCCCGGCAAGCCGATAGGCCAGGTGCCCCTCCATCGGCAGTGGCTCGACCCCGGATTCCTCGAGGTCGTACTCGTCCTGAATCTCTCCGACGATCTCCTCGACGACGTCTTCCATGGTGATCAGGCCGGCTGTGCCGCCGTACTCGTCCACCACGATGGCCATGTGTCGCTTGACCACCTGCATCTCGCGCAGCAGTGCGTCCACCGCCTTGGTCTCCGGGACGTACACGGGCGGGCGAACGAGCGCCTGGATGTCGATGCTCGCCGGATCGGCGCCGGCCTCGGGAATCAGGAACGGCAGCAGATCCTTGGCGTACAGGATGCCGATGATGTTGTCCAGGTTCTCCTCGTAGACCGGCACCCGCGAGTGCCCGGCGCGGACGATCATCGCGAGCACTTCGCCGATCGGATCGTGTACCTCCACGGCGCGGATCCCGATGCGCGGCACCATCACCTCGTGAACCTGGGTCTCCGAGAGCTCGATGACCCCGTGGATCATCTCCTTCTCCTCCTCTTCGATCCCTCCCTCCTCGCTCCCAGACTCGACGAGCATCTTTAGCTCCTCCATGGACAGGTAGCCGGCCTTCGGACGGTCCTTGCCGCCGAGGGCGCGCACGAGGACGTTTGAGACGGTCGAGACGAACCAGACGATCGGCCGCAGGATCCAATCGAACCAACCGATCGGTCGTGCCACGACGAGCGCAAACCGATCCGCAAAGGTGAGCGCGAGCGTCTTCGGCACCAGTTCGCCGATGATGATCGAGGCAAGCGCGATGAGCAGGGTGACCAGCACAAAGCTGATCTCGTTCGCCGCGTCCTTCACGAACGCCAGCGGGATGAGCCGGACCAGGTCGGCGAGCGAGCCGGACAGTGCCAGGGCTCCCACCGCCGAGGCGAGGAAGCCGAGGAAGGTGATGGCGATCTGGATGGTGGCCAGGAAGCGGCTCGGATCCTCTGTCAGGCGCTGCACCAGGCGGGCCGCGCGGCTCCCCTCGCCGATCAGCTGGTTCAGCCGGTGTCGCTTCACGGTGATCAACGCGATCTCGGAGGCGGCGAAGAAGCCGCCGACCAGGATCAGGGCCGCCACGATCGCGAGGTCCGCCACGGTATTGCCGGTGCCGCCGCCGGTCTCAGGCATCCCGGCTCCGGCGGCGGATTTCGATCGGGCGCGCCGGCATGCCGACCACCGTCTTGCCTGCCGGCACGTCGCGGGTCACCACCGCCCCGGCACCGGTGCGCGCACCCGGGCCGACCGTGACCGGCGCGCGAAGCATGGTGTCGACGCCGATGAACGCGCCGTCGCCGATGACCGTCCGGTGCTTGGTCTGTCCGTCGAAGTTGGCGGTCACCGCACCGGCGCCGATATTGACCTCGGCACCCACCTCGGCGTCGCCGAGGTAGCTGAAGTGATGCTGCTGCGTGCCGGCGCCGACCGACGTCTTCTTGAGCTCGGCGAAGTTGCCGATCCGGCATCGGGGCCCGATCTGACAGCCGGGTCGCACGTGGCTGTACGGGCCGATCTGCACATCGTCGGCCACGCTCGAGGATTCCACGACACTGGCCCACACGCTGGTTCGCGCGCCGATCGTCGAGTCGGAGATCTGCGCGTGGGGGCCGATCACCGCATCGGCCGCGACTGTGGTCGTCCCGTGGAGGATGGTGAACGGCTCGATCCTGGCATCGGCCTCGATCCGCACCGTCGCGTCGATGAAGGTGCTTGCCGGGTCCACGATGCTGACCCCGGCCCGCATATGCCGCTCGGCGATCTCGGCGCGCAGGACCCGCTCGGCGGCGGCCAGACCGACCCGGTCGTTGATCCCCATAGCCAGCTCGGGCCGCGGCGCCCGCAGAACCGCCACGCGTCGCCCATCGGTCACGGCCAGCGCGACGAGATCAGTCAGGTAATGCTCACCCGACGCTGAAG
>JBBEBK010000004.1:0-9292 GCA_040882375.1 Chloroflexota bacterium | reverse complement strand
AAGGGTCTCACCCGGCGCACGTCGCGCCCAGTTCCCGCCCGCTGGCTCGTTGTGCTGGGGGCGCTGTTGCTCACATTCGTGGTCGCGGCCTGTTCCAGCGCCGCATCGGCACCGGCTCTCTCCGGCCGCGACGAAGGCGGTACTCCCGTCGACGCGGGTGGCCCCGCAGGCGTCGACGGCTTTCTTGATGGCGGCGGCGAGTCCGCCGACATTGCCAACCGCCGGATCATCAAGACCGGCGAGGTGACCATCGAGGTTACCGATATCGCCGCATCGCTCGGGCGCGTCCGCGCGCTCGCCGGGGAGCTCGATGGCTACGTCGGCGGGTCCTTCCTTGGGGCCCGTGACGACTACGCGACCCTCACCCTGCGCATCCCCGCGGACCGCTTCGACGACGCTCTCACCCGGCTGCGAGCATTCGACGGTGAGGTGCTCACCGAAGCGACCCGCGAGGAGGACGTCACGTCGGCCATCGTCGACCTCGAGGCACGACTCCGTAACCTCAACGCGTCGGAGGAGCAGTACCTCGACCTGCTGGAGCGGACCGGCACCGTCGAGGAGATCCTCGCCGTGCAGATCCGGCTCGACGAGGTTCGCGGCCAGATCGAGCAGCTCGAAGCGCAGGTGAAGGATCTGAGCGAGATGGCCGACCTGGCGACCCTCACGGTCAGCCTCGTGCCCAGCTCGCTGCAGCAGGCGACCAACACCTGGGATCCGGGCAAGACGGTCAGCGACGCCATCGCGGCGCTGGTGCAGACCGGCCAGGGTGTGGTCAACGGCGTCATCTGGTTTGCCATCGTGTGGCTGCCAGTGCTGATCGTCCTGGCGATCGTCCTGGCGCTGGTGCTGCGGTTCATCCCCGGCCTGCGCCGTCTCCCCGGCCTGCGCCGGCGCCGCGGCACGGCCGCCGATCCGGAGGCATAGCCGATTGAAGTGGGGCGCTCCCTAGCGGGGCGCCCCACGATCTCCCAGAAGCCGCCAGGCGACCGGCAGCAGCCCGGCCGCTGCGGCGATCTTGATCGCGTCCCACGGCGCAAACACAAGGGCACCGTGCCAGAGCGCGTCAGCGGCTGGCATGTTCAGCACCATGGCCAGCACGGGCACTCCGATGGCATAGATGACCAGGTTGCCGGTCACCATCAGCCCGATGGTGCGCAGCGGCGAGCGGTCCCAACCATGTTCGGCCAGCCACCCCACCAGCACCGCCGCCACGATGAAGCCGCCCAGGTAGCCGATGCTGGCGCGCAGCGCGCCATCGGGAGCGAGGCCGGACGAACCGTCGGCGAAGACGCCGAGGCCGGCAGCCCCCGCGGCCAGGTACAGTGCCATCGAGGCGAGGCCCAGCCGCCAGCCGAGCGCTGTCCCGACCAGCAGCACGGCAGCCGTCTGGAAGGTGTACGGCACCGCCGGGTTCCACGGCGCGAACCAGACCAGTTGTGCCGACAGCGCGGTCAGGGCAGTGCCGCCGGTGACCAGCAGCACAGCACGCAAGGCGCGCGTCACGTTGGTCGCGGGTCGCCACGGTACGACGACGTCGGCGAGGGTGAGGGCAGTCGGTGCGGCGGTCATCGGTCGGCTCGGAACCTCTCTGTGTTGGCCTGTTCGGCGGATGGTAGCGCGCGGCATCGGCTCCGCGAAGAGGGCATCCTCAGATACACTGCGTCCGAGTCCTTTAAGCCCGGCACTGCGATGCCGGAAAGGAGCCGGCTTGTCCGTTCATACGCGCACGGTCCAGACGACGTCACCCGCCATCGAGCGGTCGGCGTCGGTGTTGCGTCCGGGGCTGCTCGCCCTGGAGGGTGGACTCATTCTTGCGGGATATCTGCGCGGCGCCCCCGTCCCTGCGGAGGGCGACCTGATCTTCACCACCGCCGCCACCGGCTGGGGCGAGATCATGACCGATCCCTCGTACGCCGGCCAGGTCGTGATCCTCACCCACCCGATGGCGGGCAGCTACCGGATCGATCCGGCAGAGCTCGAATCTGCCCGCGTCCATGCCCGGGCCCTGGTGGTCACCCGGCTGGTGACGCCGCCGGCCGGCCACGGCCGATCGTTGGAGGAGATGCTGGCCGATGCCGGCATCCCGGCGATCGAGGGGATCGATACGCGATCACTCACCCTGGCGCTGCGCAACGGCGCTGCTCGGCGTGCGGTGATCCGGGCTACGCCCGACGGTAACCCGGGAGCGGTGGCGGACCACGCCGCGCTCGTGGCAGCCGCCGGGGCGGTCACGCCCTGGGAGACGGTGGATCACGTCGCGGCCGTGGCCACCCGCCACATGCATGTCGTCCCGCCAAGCGGCGAGCGCCGCGCGCGGGCGGTGTTGGTGGACTACGGCGTGAAACGCTCGCTCCTCGCGGCGCTGTCCGCCCGCGGCCTCGAGGTCACCGTCCTGCCACACGACGCCAGCGCCGCCGACGTGGCATCGCATGCGCCCGACCTGGTGGTGCTCTCTCCGGGTCCGGGCGACCCGGCGCGGATGGCGTCGCAGATCGCCGTTGCCGGCGAACTTGCCCAGCGTGCCCTGTCCGGCGGTCCACCGATCCTGGCGATCTGCCTCGGCCACCAGCTCCTCGCCCTGGCGGCCGGAGCGCAGACGCGCCGCCTGGCGGTGGGGCATCACGGCGGCAACCACGCGGTGATCGAGGCGGCGACGGGGCGCGTCGACATCGGCGCCCACAACCACGAGGTGGCGGTGCTGGAAGGGCCTGCCCTGGCTGCCGCGGGCTACCGGGTCAGCCACCGCGACCTCAACGACCGGACGGTGGAGGGGTTGTCGCACGCTTCGGGGCGAATCGCCTCGGTGCAGTTTCACCCAGAGGGCGCCCCAGGACCGATCGACGCGGCGCGCATCTTCGACAGCGCGGTCGCGAGTGTCGTGGGGGCGGGCGCATGACCCGTCCGCGCAACGTGCTCGTGATCGGCTCGGGACCGATCACCATCGGGCAGGCCGCCGAATTCGATTACGCCGGTGTACAGGCCTGCCTGGCGCTGCGCGGCGAGGGTGTCGAGACGCTCCTGGTCAACTCCAACCCCGCGACGGTGATGACCGATCCGGACGTCGGCGGGCGGGTGATCATCGGTCCGCTGACGGTCGCCCACCTCGAGGAGGTGATCGCCGAGCACCGTCCGGACGCGCTGCTGCCGACCCTGGGCGGGCAGACCGGGCTCAACCTGGCGGTCGCCCTCGACGATGCCGGGATACTGGAGCGGTACGGCGTGCGAGTGCTCGGAACGCCGCTGGCCGCGGTGCGGGCCGCTGAGGATCGCGGCGGCTTCCGCGACCTGGTGACCGGCATCAGGGAGCCGATCCCGGAGAGCGCGGTGGTGGAATCGGTCGCCGAGGGGATGCGCTTCGTCGAGGCGCTGGCCGCCCCGGTGGTGATCCGACCGGCCTTCACGCTCGGTGGTGGCGGCGGCGGATTCGCGCACACGGCCGACCAGGCGCGTGAACGGCTGGCCACCGGACTGGCGGCGAGCCCCATCGGCCAGGTGCTGGTGGAGCGATCGCTGCTGGGCTGGTACGAGATCGAGTTCGAGGTCCTGCGCGACGCATCGGATACCGCCATCGCCATCTGCGGCATGGAGAATCTGGATCCGATGGGCGTTCACACCGGCGATTCGATCGTGGTGGCGCCCATTCAGACGCTGCCCGACCCGCTCGTCCAGCAGCTGCGACGCTGCGCGCTGAAGATCGTCCGCGCCCTGCGCCTGGAGGGCGGCTGCAACGTTCAGCTGGCTGTGCGTCCCGATGGCGGCGACTACCGGGTGATCGAGGTTAATCCGCGGGTCAGCCGCTCGTCGGCGCTGGCCAGCAAGGCGACCGGCTACCCGATCGCGCGCGTCGCGGCGCTGATTGCGCTTGGCAAGCGACTCCATGAGCTGCCGAATCCGGCCACCGGCTCGGGCAGCGCCGCCTTCGAACCCGCCGTCGACTACGTCGTCGTGAAGCTGCCGCGCTGGCCATTCGACAAGTTCCCGACCGCGGATCGGTCGCTCGGCATCCAGATGAAGGCGACCGGCGAGGCGATGGGGATCGGGCGCGAGTTCGCGCCCGCGCTGCTCAAGGCGCTCCGCTCGCTGGAGCCGCGAGGACACGGCTGGCTCTGGGAGGACGAGGCCTGGGGGCTCAGCCATCGGGCCCCAGAAGACCCCGAAGCATTCCTTACCCCGACCGATACCCGGCTGTGGCGGATGCTGGCTCTCCTGCGCCACGGCTGGACCGATGCCTCCGTCGTGAGCAGGGTCACCGGGATCGCGCCGTGGTTCACCGAGCGGCTGGCCGAGATGGTGGCCGCCGAGCAGCGGGTGGTCGGCGCGCCTCTGCTCGAAGCCAAGCGGGCGGGCTTCGGTGACGCTGAGATCGCGACGCTCTCCGGGGTGCCGCCGGTGGCCGTGCGCCGCGCCCGGGTGCGGGCTGGGATCGCCCCGGCCTACCGCCGGGTGGACACCTGCGCAGGCGAGTTCCCGGCGGAGACGCCCTACTTCTACTCGGCCTACGCCACGCCCGAGGTGCCGCCGCCGTCCGACCGCCGAAGCGTGATCGTCGTCGGGTCCGGGCCGATCCGCATCGGCCAGGGGATCGAGTTCGACTACTGCTCGGTGCGCGCCGCCTGGGCGATCCGGGAGATGGGCCTCGACGCGGTGGTGATCAACAACAACCCCGAGACGGTGAGCACCGACTACGACGCCTGCTCGCGTCTCTACTTCGAGCCGCTCGACACCGAGAGCGTGCTCGACGTGATCGATCACGAGCGGGCGCTCACCGGCGCCGCCCCGCACGTGGTGCTGACCTTCGGTGGACAGACGGCGATCGATCTGGCCAAGGACCTCGCCTACGCCGATGTGCCGATCGCGGGGCTCACCGCGGAGGCGATAGAGGTGACCGAGGATCGCGAGCGCTTTGCCGCGCTGCTCTCCGAGCTCGGGATCGAGGGGCCCCGCGGCCGGCTGGCCGCCGATGCCGCTGGTCTGCGCGAAGCGATCCGCGAACTCGGGCTGCCGGTCATCGTGCGGCCGTCCTGGGTGATCGGCGGACGCGGAATCGCGGTGCTGCGCTCAGCTGCCGACCTCGCTTCGCTGCTGCGCACCGATATCGGCTGGCCGCTGCGAGTCGACGAGATGATCGAGGGGATCGAGCTCGATATCGACGTGATCAGCGACGGTGCCGACTGGTGCGTGCCGGGGATCCTGGAGCAGCTCGACCCCCCGGGCGTTCATTCAGGCGACTCGGTGGCCGTCCTCCCGCCGCAGCGGCTTTCCCGATCGCAGCAGGAGCGTGCGGCCGATATTGCCGGTCGGATCGCCCTGGCGCTCGGTCTGCGCGGCATCCTCAACGTGCAGGCGATCGTGGCCGACGACCGGGTGGTCGTCATCGAGGCGAATCCGCGGGCAAGCCGGACCGTCCCGATCGTGGCCAAGGCGACCGGGCGCGACGTGGTGGCGGCCGCCGTCCGCTGTGCGCTCGGCGCCACCCTGGAGTGCGTCGGGTGGTTGCCTGGGCTCGCCGTGGACGCGCCCCTGGTGGCGGTCAAGGCACCGGTCGGGTCGCTGTGGCGGTTGCCCGGCGTTGATGTGACGCCGGGTCCGGAGATGCGCTCGACGGGAGAGGTGCTCGGTCTGTCCGAGGACTACGCGATCGCCGTCAGGCGTGCCACGGAGGCGGTTGCGGCCCACGAACCGCGGCGGTAATGCGTCGCTGGGCGCCCGCGCGGCCGGGGCTCAGCGCTTGCGGCGGACCTGGTCGCGGCGAAGGTTGGGGTCGGAGAAGCGGCGGCGCAGGTAGCCGCCGTAGAAGCCGGCCAAGGCCCCGACGCCCACCTGGAGCAGGCCGTTGCTGAAGAGGTACTGCGCCAACTCGCCGGTCGCGGCCGTCCCATCCGGATCGTTTGCCGCCAGGTAGCTGAAGTACGACGCAAAGAGCACGTAACCGACCACCGCGGCAACCAGCCCATACAACCAGGGGCGCTGCCAGCCAAGCCAACCGGCGGCGACCAGGCTGCCGAATGAGAGGAACGAAGCCGATACCCCGATCATGGAGCCGCCGTACAGCACGGTGACGATGTAGGCGGCGGCCCACAGGATCCCCATTCCGACGCCGGCGTACAGGTTGCGGCGGATCAGCCACAACGATGCCACGACCTGCGGCAGCGGACCGCTGTAGGTGAAGCCGAGCAGCGGGTCGGCCTTGCCCGGAAGGGGCGGCGCAGCCGGGAAGACGCGCTGCAGGAAGGTGAGTCCCTGCGGCTTGGTCGCGGGTGTCGCCTCGTCCTCGACGACGGAGTCGTCGAGGGTTTCCCCCCGAGCCATCAGGCGGGATCGGCGGCGCGCCTCGGCACGGGCCTCGGCTTCGCGGCGGGATAAGGTCTTCTTGGCCATGGGTGGGCGATTGTACGCGAGCCTTCGCCTAACCGGCGCGTAAGTGAGTGGTAACGCCCGGGGACCGATCATCGGCCGGCCTGAGCGCCTCCCGCCTTGAGGTGCGTCATGCCGTTCGTCCCCGTCGTCCCCGTCGCCTCGCCTGGCGCCCGCAGGGCCCTGGCGCTCCTTGCTTCGGTGGTCGTGCTGTTCGTGGCGCTCGATCGCGCCGTGGCGCTTCCCTTGCCCGACGCGGAGGCCGGTTCCGCAGAGATGCTCTCGGGTGATGGTCACCTTGTCGTCAGCGAAGTCGCGACCGGCGGCGCGAGTGCGTCGGACGAGTTCATCGAGCTCTACAACCCGACCGCGGCCGCCCTCCCGGTCGAGGGGCTGGAGGTTGTGTACGTGACGGCCACCGGCGCAACCATAACCCGCAAGGCGTCGTGGGCTGCCGGTGCCGCCATGGTGCCGCCGGGCGCCCACCTGCTGGTTGCCAACGAGGCTGGCATCTTTGCCTCACTCGCCGACGCCACCTATGCAAATGGGCTGTCGGCCACCGGAGGCAGCGTCGCGCTGCGGATCCAGGGGGCCACCTCGGCCATCGACGCGGTCGGCTGGGGAAGTGCGGCGAGCAGTTGGCTCGAAACGCGTCCGGCCCCTGCGCCCGCTGCGAGCAGCTCACTGGAACGGCTCCCCGGCGGAGCAGCGGGCTCGACCCAGGACACCGATGACAACCTGGTCGACTTCGCAGCGCAGTTGATCCCTGATCCGCAGAACAGCGTGTCCGAAGCCGTCCCCGCTCCGACCGCCACGCCGCCGGCCTCGGCCCCGGCCTCGGCGTCGGCCTCGGCGTCGGTGAGCCCTGCACCCACGCCCACCGACGGGCCCACGCCGACCGACGAGGCGACAGCGACGCCCGACCAAACAGCCACCGACACCCCGCTGGTGACCTCCTCGCCGAGTTCCACACCGCCAGCCACCCCGACTGCTACCTCCCCTCCGACCCCGGCGGCCTCCCCGACGCCGACCCCAAGCCCGACACCCGAACCGATCACGATCGAGGCGGCGCGGGCGCTGCCGGACGGGTCACAGGTGACGGTCGAGGGAGTCGCGCTGACCGACTCGAGCTTCACCGAGGGCGGCGGCTACCTGGCCGACGCGACCGGCGGGATCGCCGTTCTGCTCTCAGACGGATCGTTCGCGCGCGGAGACCGGATTCGCGTGATCGGGCTCGTGGACGACCGTTACGCGCAGCGCACCATTCGCAGCACTGCGGCTGGACTCCAGCTGGTTGGCATGGGGACCGATCCGCAGCCCGTCGCGGCGACGACCGGCGCCATCGGCGAAGCGATGGAGGGGACGCTGGTCGAGTTGAGCGGCGTCATCGCGAGTGGGCTGACCCATCTCAGCGGGGCGACCGCCGTGGAACTCGACGACGGCAGCGGCGCGGCTCGTGTGGTGATCGTGGACGCCGCCGGTATCGACCCCACCGGGTGGGTGCCCGGAACGAGCGTCCGGCTGGTCGGCGTGGTCGGGCAGCGTGACTCGTCGGGCACCGGCCTGAGCGGGTACCGGGTCCACCCTCGGGACCCAGCGGACCTCCTCGCATTCGGCCCGACGCCCACCCCGGCGCCGACCGCCACGCCTGTGGCGACCGCGACGCCCACCCCGTCGCCGACCGCTACGCCGGATGCCCTCTGGCCGCTCGTCTCGATCGCGGATGCTCGTTCCGCCGCGACGGGCACGCGACTCCGGATCCGCGGGGTCGTGACACTCCCCAGCGGCCTGGTCGATCCCACAAGCGCCGCTGTGCAGGACGCGACCGGAGCCATCCTCATCCGGCTGGGCGACGACACCGGCCCACTGCCGCTGGGACTGATCGTGGAGGTGGAGGGGACCCGATCCACCAAGGCGGGCATGCTCAGCCTGCGCGTCACCCGGCCGCCGCTCGTGCTTGGCAGGCAGGGCGACCCCGAACCGATCCGCCGCGCAACCGGGGCGCTGGGCGAAACCGATGAAGCTCGGCTCGTGCTGACCCGAGGGTCGGTCACGACGGCCGTGACGCGCTCATCGGCCGGCTCCATCTCATTCAGCCTCGATGACGGCAGCGGGCCGATCCGCGTGCACCTGGCGGCGGGCGCCGGGATCTCCGCCACGCAGATCGTACGTGGCGCCTGGATCGAGGTGCGCGGTGTCCTCGGCCAGGAAACCACCGGTCGTGAGCCCGAGCGCGGCTATCGCATCTGGCCGCGGCAGGCAGGTGATCTGCAGGTCGTGGCGGCCCCGCCGGCATCGACCGCAGGGGCGGAGACGCGCTCGAGCACCGAACCTGCCGGGGCGGAGGCCACCGTCGCTGCCTCACCGGCTGCCAGCCCCAGGGCACCGGGCTCGCGCTTCGACGCGCTCGAGGGCGGGACCGGAGCCGTTGACGCCTGGACGGAACGCACCGTCGTGCGCTCGGTGCTGGCTCGGGCGATGCCGACTGGGTCCCCGCCACCGGTGATCACCGACGTCGCGCCTGCGCCGGACGGGACGCGGGCCGTTCTGCGACCCGCCGGGCTGGCGGCCTCCGGCTTCGGCGTGGCGCTGCTGGCCGGCGGCATCGCGCTCCTCGGACGTCGCGATCGGCAGAGCCGTCCTGCGGCAAGCCGAGCGTATACTCCGGCCGATTCGCTTGCCCACGCTCGAAGCACGGAGCCGCCACCGCCTTGACCGATATCTCCGCCGCCGACGCACCGCTCACCGGCGGTCGCCAGTACCACCTCGCGCTGAAGCGCGGTGAGCTGGCCGAGTACGTCCTGTTGGTTGGGGACCCCGGGCGCGTCGCCAAGGTGGCGGAGCGCTTCGACGCGATCGAGCTGGAGCGCACCAATCGCGAGTTCGCCTCCGTCACGGGCACGTTCCGCGGAATGCGGGTCTCGGTGATCTCGACCGG
>JBBEBK010000003.1:0-9292 GCA_040882375.1 Chloroflexota bacterium | reverse complement strand
CCCGCCCGCACCGATGGCCGCCGCCCCGACCACCGCCCTGCATGCCCGTGGCGTGAGCGACCGCACCGAGATCGCCGCATACCTGCAGACCAATCGGCGCTACGCGGCGTATGCACTCGGCGACCTCGACTCCGCGAATCGCGACCGGTGCACGTGGGGGATGGCGTACGACGCTGACGGCAGCCCGGTGGCACTCGCCATGCACCACGAGGGGCTGATCCCCCAGCCACTCTTCCTGATGGGCGACCCGGAGGGCTGTCACGCCGTCCTCGCCACCGTGATCAAGCCGCGCGATGCCTTCTTCCAGGCGACCGAGGCGCACGAGGCCGCCATCGGCGACCTGTACGAGCTGGATCGCCCCACCGCCCTGCTGCGCATGGTGGCGGATCGCGGCACCTTCCAGCCCGTTGCCGGGCTGGCGGAGCGGCTGGGCCCGGCCGATATCGAGGACCTGAATCGGCTCTACCAGCTCGGCTTCCGCGCCGGCTTTGCGACCACCATCCTCGATGACGCGGTCTACTTCGGCGTACGGGTCCGCGGACGCCTGGTCAGCGCCGCCGGCACGCACGTGCTCAATCGCAGCGAGGGGATTGCGGTGGTCGGCAACGTGATGACCCACGCCGACTACCGCGGCCACGACTTCGCCAAGATGGTGACCAGCGCGGTGACCGCGGAACTGCTGGATCGCGTGCCGGACGTGGCGCTCAACGTCCACGCCGACAACACCCCGGCGATCGCGGCCTATGCCCGCCTGGGGTACCGTGAGCACTGTCGTCTGAGCGAGCGCCTGGGTCGCCGCCGCAGCGGCGGCTGGGGGCTGATGAGACCGTTACGAGAGGCGATGAGAATCACGTGGCCGAGGGACAGATGACCGGCGACATTCGCGATATCGGCCTGGCCGATGCGGGTGCGCTGAAGATCGAGTGGGCAGACCGGCAGATGCCGGTCCTGGCCGGAATTCGCGAACGCTTCGCGGCGGAGCAGCCGCTGGCGGGTTGGCGGATCAGCGCCTGCCTGCACGTCACGGCCGAGACCGCCAACCTGATGCGCACCCTGAAGGCCGGCGGGGCCGACGCCGTGCTGTGCAGTTCGAACCCGCTCTCGACGCAGGACGACGTGGCTGCCTCGCTGGTGGCACACCACGGCATCCCGACCTACGCGATCAAGGGCGAGGACCGCGACTCGTACTACCGGCACATCAACGCCGCGCTCGACCATCGCGCCCAGGTGACCATGGACGACGGAGCCGACCTGGTCAACGAACTGCACACCCGGCGCACGGAGCTGTTGGCCGACGTGGTCGGGGGCACCGAGGAGACGACCACCGGCGTGATCCGGCTGCGGGCGATGGCGGCTGCCGGCAAGCTGCTGTACCCGGTTGTCGCCGTCAACGAGGCGCTCACCAAGCACCTCTTCGACAACCGCTACGGGACCGGCCAGAGCGCCATCGACGGCGTGCTGCGCGCCACCAACGTTCTGCTTGCCGGCAAGGAGGTCGTGGTCGGCGGCTACGGCTGGGTGGGTCGCGGGATCGCGTCCCGCGCCGCCGGGATGGGCAGCATCGTGACCGTGGTCGAGGTCGACCCGATCCGAGCCCTCGAGGCCGCCATGGACGGCTTCCGGGTGGCGACGGCGAGCGAGGCGGCCACGGTGGGGGACCTCTTCATCGCGGCCACTGGCAACCTGCACGTCTGGGGAGCTGCCGACTTCCCGAAGATGCGTGACGGGGCGATCCTGGCCAACGCCGGGCATTTCAACGACGAGTTCGACCTCGGCGCGCTAGAGGCGCAGGCGACCTCGTCCCGCGAGGTGCGCCCATTCACCCGTGAATACCTGATGGCCGACGGACGGCGTCTCAACCTGCTGGCCGATGGACGCCTGGTCAACCTCGGCGCGGCCGAGGGCCACCCCGCGCTGGTGATGGACATGAGCTTCGCCAACCAGGCGCTCGGGCTGGAGTGGCTGCGCGCCAATGCCGCCAACCTCGAGCCGAGGGTCTACGGCATCCCCGACGAGATCGACCGCGAGGTGGCGCGCCTCAAGCTGCTGAGCATGGGGATCCGCATCGACCCGATGACCACTGCCCAGAAGGCCTACAGCGAGTCCTGGGAATCGGGGACGTGACCGACCTCGAGCACCCAGGCATGGTCGTGGTGCTCGACGTCAACGACATCGGACGAACCGCAGCGTTCTGGAGTGCCGTTCTCGGCTTCCCGGTTCAGCGCGAGATCACCCAGTTCATGGTGCTGCGGCCCGACGATCCGACCGACACCCGCCCGCACCTGATCCTGCAGCAGGTGCCGGAGCGCAAGGTGGTCAAGAACCGATCCCACCTGGACCTGCACGTGCCCGATGTCGAGGCCGCCCGGAACCGATACCTGGCGCTGGGCGCGAGCCTGCTGCAGGAGACCAAGAACTGCATCGGCGACTACTGCTGGTACCTGATGGCCGATCCGGAGGGCAACGAGTTTTGCGTCGCCCCCGGCTGAAGGCCGCGAGTCCGGCCCGGCTCCGGCCTACGGGCTGAAGGCGATGGTCCGGTCAGGCTATGGTCGAGTTCCTACGGGTGTGCGTCCCATTCGGCGTGGACGGTGGCAGACCTAAAGGCTCCCGTGGCATCCGAAACAAGGGCGGACGAGCAGTCAAGGCTGCCGGCGAGTCCGCTGCCCTGATCGTTTCGGGTCACGTCGAAGGTGCAATCGGTTCCCGAGCCAGGCTCCGACGTCCCGATCACGGTGAACGTCTCGCTCGCGTAGGTGAAGATCTGTCCGCTTGGTTGCAGATTGAGAATGATGGAATTGTTGCCGTCCTCGGTCACGAACCAGGCGATCCACCCGCTGGTCGTCGGATCCCACACGCTCAGGCCAACCGTAAGGAACGGCAATTCACCGGAGGCCTCGACGTCGCCCGTGATCTGATAGGTGATCGAGCCATTGGCTCCGCCGCCGCCGCCACCACCACCAGGCGTCGCGGTCGCTTCACCGCCGCCGCCACCGTCAGGCGTTGCAGTGGCCTCGCCACCACCACCATTGCTCTCGTCCGGGGCGCCGCTTCCTGGAGTGCCGCAGGCAGCGATCAGGGCTGCCACTGCCAGCAGCGCGAGGAAAGGTCGCAGGTGACGCATCGATCGGACTCCCTCGAATACGAAATGCCCTGTTGGCTGAGCGGCATGCTAGCGGTTGCCGACGTTGGCGGGAACCCCATTGCGCATGGCCTCGCGGGCGTCCGGGCGCCACGGCGCGTACACTCGCGGGCGCAGATGTCCATCGCAGACGGCCACACCCTGTTCACCTCGGAATCGGTCACCGAGGGACACCCCGACAAGTTGTGCGACGCCATCGCCGACGCGGTGCTCGACGACGTCCTGTCGCGCGATCCGGAATCCCGCGTGGCGGTCGAGGTGGCGGCCACCACCGGCCTCGTCTTCGTCCTCGGAGAGATGACCACCGAGACGTACTGCGACGTCCAGGGCGTGGTGCGCAACACGGTGCGCGAGATCGGGTACAACGATAGCCGCCTGGGATTCGACTGGGAGACGTGCGGGGCGATCGTGGCCATCAAGGAGCAGTCGCCCGATATCGCGCTCGGCGTGGATCGCGCCAAGGAGGCGAAGGAAGGCCGCGAGCCCGATGAGCTGGGAGCCGGCGACCAGGGGATGATGTTCGGTTACGCCACCGATGAGACGCCCGAGCTGATGCCGATGCCGATCCAGCTCGCCCACCAGGTGGCCCGTCGCCTGGCCGATGCCCGCAAGTCGGGAGACCTCCCCTTCCTGCGCCCCGACGGCAAGAGCCAGATCACCGTCGAATACGACGAAGCCGGACGACCTCATCGGGTGCACACCGTGCTGGTCAGTACGCAGCATGATCCGGAGGTTGACCCCGTCGAACTCGCCAACGCGGTCGAGGAGGGGGTGATCCGTGCCGCCATTCCCGCAGACCTGCTTGACGAAGAGACGCGCTTCCTGGTCAATCCCACCGGGCGGTTCGTCATCGGTGGACCGATGGGGGATTCTGGCCTCTCCGGCCGCAAGATCATTGTGGACACCTACGGCGGCATGGCGCGCCACGGCGGCGGCAGCTTCTCCGGCAAGGATCCGACCAAGGTGGACCGATCGGGCGCCTACATGGCCCGATTCGTGGCGAAGAACCTGGTCGCCGCGGGCCTTGCCCGACGCTGTGAGCTCCAGCTCGCGTACGCGATCGGGGTGGCGCATCCGCTGGCCATCAACCTGCAGACGTTCGGGACCGGCGTCCTGCCCGATGCGCGCCTGGCGGAGATCGTCGAGGTGGTCTTCGACCTCCGTCCGGGCTCGATCATCGCGGCGCTCGACCTGCAGCGGCCGATCTACCGGCCGACCGCTGCCTACGGCCACTTCGGCCGGACGGACCTGGACCTGCCCTGGGAGCGCACCGATCGCGTGGACGCGATTCAGGATGCTGCCAGGGCTGCGCCGACGGGGGCATCGGCCTGAGTTCGGGCCCCGTGGACGCCAGGGCACCCTCCGGCCGCATCACCCCGGTCCGCTGGGGCGAGGCGCCGCGCGGAGGTCGTATCGGTGAGGCAGTGCGCCACCTCGTGGACCGGGCGCGAACGACGCTTGGGACTCCTCCCCACGCCACGCATGCCACCCTCGGCTCACTTCCCGTCGCCCTCCGTCGCGGCGAGCTGGCCGAGGTGTACCTTGCGGCGGCAGGCGCGGCGGACCACGCAACGGCTGGAGGGTCCGCCGCTGCGGCCGCCGAGTCGGCGATGGGGCTCCGAGCCTGGTGGCCGGCCGATATCTGGGCGCACCGCGCGATGTGGCACTTTGAGCAGGCGGGCATGGAGCTGGACGCCACTCGCGGTGCCCGACTGATCGGAGAGATCCGCCTGGCCGGGGGCGACCCGACCAGCGCCCGCCGCTACTATGCCGAGGCGATCAGTGAGGCGAGAGATATCGGTGCCGAACGGGAAGAGGGGCTGGCGGCGCTCGGGATGGGACGTGCCGAACTGGAGCTCGGCGACGTGACGACCGCTCGCAGGTTGGCGCAGATCGCGGTGGATCTGCTGGAGCGGGGCGACGCGCCGCCCGAGGAAGTGGCGGCCGCACGCGAATTGCGCGGCGAGGAGAAGGAGGTCGGATGAGCGCTCGACGCTCGATGCGCGTCGGGATCGTCGGTGCCGGCGTGATGGCCGAGGCCATGATCAGCGGCCTGCTCGCGGATCGCCTCCCCCCGGAGCAGCTCGTTGCCAGCCACCCGCGCCGCGACCGCCGCGAGGCCCTTGCCGCGGAGCACGGAATCCGGACGGTGTCCCGCAACGCCGAGGCGGTCGAGGGAGCCCAGATCGTCGTCCTGGCGGTGAAGCCGCAGATGCTGGCGTCGGTCATGCGCGAGGTGGGACCGGCACTCGGCGATGACCAGGTCGTCCTCTCGGTCGTGGCAGGCGCCACGCTGCGCACGCTGAGCCACGGGCTCGGGCACGCGGCCGTCGTTCGGGCGATGCCCAACACCCCCGCCCAGATCCGCCGCGGAATTGCCGTGTGGGCGGCGTCGCCCGCCTGCACCGCCGGCCAGCGGGACCTGGCACGCGCGGTACTGGCTGCCCTCGGCGAGGAGAAGGAGGTCGCGGACGAGGAGTTCGTGGCCATGGCGACCGCGCTGTCCGGCACGGGCCCGACTTACCTGTTCGCGGTGATGGAGGCCCTCGTCGACGCCGGCGTGCACATGGGCTTCCCCCGCGAGCTGGCGCACGACCTGGTCGTGGTCACCCTGGTCGGCAGTTCCGAGTTCGCCGCCCGCTCCCAGCTCCACCCCGCCCAGCTGCGTAACCTGGTTACCTCGCCCGGCGGCACGAGTGCCGCGGCCATCTACGAGCTGGAGAAGGGGCGCCTGCGCACCGTCCTGTCAGACGCGGTGTGGGCCGCCTATCGGCGCACGCAGGAGCTTGGGGCACGACTCGAAGCCGAGACGGGCGCCGGCGGGCCCGCCGACGGGCCTGCCGGCGGAGCCACGCACGAGGGGGGAGGCTGATGTTCGCGATCGTGATGGCCGGTGGCTCCGGCACGCGGCTGTGGCCGCTCTCGCGACGCAGCACGCCGAAGCAACTGCTGGCGCTCACCGGTGAGACGAGCCTGTTGCAGCAGACCGTGGCCCGTGTGAGCGGCGTGCTGAAGCCGCACGATATCTACGTCATCACCAGCCAGGCGCACGTCCGCGCCACCCAGGCGCAACTGCCGCAGATCCCCGCCGACAACGTGCTAGGCGAGCCGTTGGCGCGCTCCACGGCCGTCGCCGCGGGGCTGGCCACGGTGCTCGCCCGCCGGGAGAGCGACGAGATCGCGGTGGTACTGCCGGCGGACCATTTCGTGGCTGACGAGGAGCAGTTCGTCCAGGCGTTACGAGAGGCATCGACCGCCGCGGAGCGCGGCTACCTGGTGGTGCTCGGCGTCAAGCCGGCCCACGCTGCCACCGGCTACGGCTACATCAAGGTCGGAGAGCGTCTCCATACCGCGGTCCCGACCGCGCTGGTGGATCGGTTCGTGGAGAAGCCCGATGCCGCCTCCGCGGCCGAGATGGTCTCCGCCGGCGATCACCTGTGGAACGCGGGGGTCTTCGTCTGGCGGGCGTACGCGTATCGCCAGGCCCTCGAGCTGTACCAGCCCGAGCTTGCGGCCGCGCTCGACAAGATCGCCGCGCTGCCTCGCACTCCCGGATGGATGTCGAACGTGCGGACCATCCTGGAGCCGATCCCGGCCATCGCCATCGACACCGGCATCGCCGAGCCCGCAGCCGCCGAGGGTCGAATGGCGGTCGTACCGCTCGACGCGGGCTGGAGCGACATCGGCTCATGGTCCACGCTGCTTGAGGCGCTCTCCGGCCAGACCGGCGCGAGCCTGGTGGCATCGGGTCAGCACCTGGACCGCGGGTCAGAGCGGGTGCTGGTGCACGGCGGCGAGCGGCTGATCGTCACCGTCGGGTTGCACGACGTGATCATTGTCGACACGCCCGACGCGCTACTGGTCTGTGCCCGGGAGCGCGCCGAGGAGATCAAGCCGGTCCTCGACGAGATCGCCGCCAAGGCCGGCGAGAAGTATCTGTAGCGGCCCGGTGAAGCCCCGCCTCGCGCCGCTGTCGATTGCACCGCCGCCAGCATCGACCCAGGAACAGCATCTCCTGCTGCGTCCGCTGGCCAGGTTTGTGGGGTGGCTCCTGAGCCGATACGTGCGGCTGGTCGCCGCGACCGCCCGCGTCAGCGGCCCAGCGGTCTTCCAGGACCCGGCGATCGTGGCGGTCTGGCACGAGGCGAACCTGCTCCAGGCGGTCGGGATCTGGGGGCTTCGGAAGGATCGGCGCTTCGTCGCGTTCTCGACGCGCGGCTTCCGCGGGATCGTGATGAACGGCATGATCGAGGGGCTCGAGTGCGGCGTGGTGGCCCTGCCCCCCGAGTCGGCCCGAGCCGAGGCGGGACGCCTCGCCCGCGACATGGGGCGCTACGGGCATGCCGGCTGGAGCCTCGCTCTGGCCCCCGACGGGCCGCTCGGTCCGTATCGGGTCGCCAAGCCGGGGGCGCTCCTGCTCGCGCGCGAATCGGGCCTGCCAATCGTGCCGTGGGCCGTCAGCGTCCGCCCCTCGTTCCGTCTCAGGCAGCGCTGGGATCGCCAGATCGTGCCGCTCCCCTTCGCGCGAATTCGCGTGGTGGAGGGTGCGCACATCCGGATCGCCGAAGGCGAGGCACTCAAGCCACGCTTGGCCGAGTTGCAGGCGGAGCTTGAGCGGGTCGCGGCGGAGGCGGATCGTCGGATGGGCGAGCGCTAGCCGTTACCATTACGGCACGACAGTTTCTGAGTGCGAGTGCCCGTGACGAAGATCAAGTTCGGAACCGACGGCTGGCGCGCCGCGATCGGCGAGGACTTCACATTCCATAACGTCCGCCGTTGCGCGCGCGCCGTGGCGGAGTACCTCGAGGAGACCGGCGCAGCGGGGCGCGGCGTGGTCGTCTGTTACGACCGCCGGTTCGCCTCTGAGCACTTCGCGCGCGCCTGTGTCGAGGTCCTGGCGGCACACGGCATCCGGTCATTCACGCCGCCCGAGGCCGTCCCGACGCAGGTCGGCAGCTTCTTTACTCGTGAGCTTGGCGCGGGGGCGGGCATCGTCATCACCGCCAGCCACAACCCGTGGACCGACAACGGCTTCAAGGTGAAGGCCGATACCGGCGGCGCCGCCGCGCCCGAGATGCTCGCGGCGATCGAAGCCACCATGGACCGCCACCCCGACGACGAGTTGCCACCTCGCCGCGACTACGACGACGCGGTCGCCGCCGGACTGGTCGAGATGTTCGACCCCTATCCGCGCTTTCGCGACCAGCTGGCGAGCATCGTCGATATCGAGCGGATCCGCGCCGCGGCCAAGCGGGTCCTGGTCGAGCCGCTGTACGGATCGGGCGCCGGCTGGTTCACGCGGCTGCTCGACGGTGGCCGCTTGACCATTCGCGAGCTGCACACCGAGCGCAACCCCTATTTCGGCGGCGTCAATCCGGAGCCGATTCGCCCCAATATCGATGCCTGGCTGGAGGAGATCCCGCGCTGGGGCGCCGACATCGGGATCGCCTTCGACGGGGATGCGGACCGCGTCGGCATGGCGACCGAGCAGGGCGTCTTCGTCAACCAGCTGCAGGTGTACGGACTGCTCTACTGGTACCTGCTCGATGTGCGAGGACAGATCGGTCCAGCCGTCTACACCGTGACGACCACATCGATGGCGCCACGACTGGCGGAGATCTATGGGACGCAGGCATACGAGACCGGTGTCGGCTTCAAGTTCGTGGGGCCAAAGATGACCGAGACGAACGCGGTCATCGGTGGGGAGGAGTCGGGTGGCTTCGGCTTCGGGATGCACATTCCCGAGCGCGACGGCCTCGCCGCTGGCCTCTTCCTGCTCGACCTGTGGCTGTCGAAGGCCAAGCAGGCGTCCGAGGTGCTCGCCGAGCTCCAGGCGCTCGCCGGACCGAGCTACTACGACCGGATCGACATCCGGTTCGCCCGCGACGGTTACGACGCGGTCAAGCGCCGCACCCTGGCCCGCCTCGAGAACGAAGCGCCGGCCCAGCTGGCGGGATTGGGCGTGGCGCGACGAGTGGCGCTGAACACCGGCGATGGATTCAAGTTCTATCGCGACGACGGGTCCTGGCTGCTCATCCGCTTCTCGGGCACCGAGGCCCTCCTGCGGGTCTATGGAGAGGCGCGCTCGCCGGAGGACCTCGACGGGCTCCTGGCTGAGGGGCGTCGGATCGCTGCGACCGGCGCGCCCGC
>JBBEBK010000002.1:0-9311 GCA_040882375.1 Chloroflexota bacterium | reverse complement strand
ATATCCCCGGCGACAACGTGGTTGCCACGATCCGCGACGATCAGCCGGTCCTCGTGCCGGTCGGCGGCGAGATTCGGCACCAGGCCGAGGCGCTGTGCCTGATCGCCGCGGCTGACCGCTCGACACTGCGTGCTGCGCGCCGCCACCTGACCGTCAGGACGGAGCCGCTGCCGGCCGTCTTCGATCCGCTTGAATCGACCCAGGAGTTCGCGCGGGTCGAGGTCGAGCGGGGCGACCTGGAGGTTGGCTTCGCGGCGGCCGAGCTGGTGATCGAGGGGACCTACCGGGTCGGGCACCAGGAGCAGCTCTACATCGAGAACCAGGCGATGATCGCCGTCCCACGGGAGGACGGGGGCGTCACGGTGCACGGCTCATGCCAGTGCCCGTACTACATCCACGGAGCCCTGAAGCGCGCGCTCGACCTGACCGACGCCCAGGCGGTGGTGGTGCAGGCCGAGACCGGTGGCGCCTTCGGGGGGAAGGAAGAGTTCCCGTCGATCATTGCCCTGCACGCGTCCCTGCTCGCGCGAAAGGCGGGGCGCCCGGTGCGCATGATCTATGACCGTCACGAGGACATCAGCGCCACGACCAAACGACACCCCGCGGTGATCCGCCATCGGACCGGCGTGACCCGCGACGGCCGCCTGGTGGCCCAGCAGATCGAGGTGGTGATGGACGGCGGGGCGTACTGCACGCTGACGCCGGTGGTGCTGTCGCGCGGCGTGCTGCATGCCGGTGGCCCGTATCGGTGCGCCAACGTGCGGATCGCTGGCCGAGCGATGGCGACCAACACGCCGCCCAACGGCGCATTCCGCGGCTTCGGCGCGCCACAGGTCGAGTTCGCGGCCGAGATGCAGGTGAACCGCATCGCGGAGGCGCTGGCCATCAGCCCGCTCGAGCTGCGGCGCCGATGGGCCTTCCGCGAGGGAGACATCACTCCGACCGGCCAGGTGCTGCGCGAGAGTGTCGCGGCGGTCGAGGTCATGGAGGCGGCCGCCGAGGCGAGTGACTTCGCGCGCCACGCCGAGCAGACGCGGCGCGCGCGTGAGGCGCGCCAATCGGGTGCGCGGGTCGCATCGGGGATCGGCCTGGCGCTCGGTTGGCACGGCGCCGGCTTCACCGGGTCGGGCGAGGTCCACATCGGTAGCGTGGCAGCGGTGGAATTGACTGATGCCGGCGTGATCCGGGTCCTTACCGCGCAGACGGAGATGGGCCAGGGGACGAAGACGATCTTCCCGCAGTTGGTGGCCGCCGAGCTTGGCCTCGACCAGGCCGAGGTTGAGGTCGCGCCGCAGGACACCAGCATCGTGCCCAATTCAGGACCGACCGTGGCGTCGCGCACCGCGATGGTGGTCGGCGGGCTGATCATCACCGCCGCTCGGCGCCTGCGGGCCGAGGTGGAGGCTGTGACCGGTGGCCCGTTCGCCGACTCGTACCGCGGCTTCGCCGAGGAGCACGGCGGGCTGCGCTTCGACGAGCGCTTCGTGCCGTACCCGAACATCCATTTCGATGACGCGACCTATCGCGGCGATGCCTACCCCGCCTTCGGCTGGGCGTGTGCCGTGGCGCAGGTCGATGTCGATCTCGACACGGGGGAGGTCAGCGTCAGAGACGTGGTCTCGGCCGACGACGCCGGACGCATCATCCACCCGATCCTGGCGGAGGGGCAGGTCGAGGGCGGCACACTCCAGGCGATCGGCTACGCCACCATCGAGGAGATCAAGCTGGTGGACGGGCGCTACCTCAACGATCGCCTGGCCACCTACCTGATCCCGACCGCGCTCGACGCCCCGCGCATCCGGGCGATCCTGGTGGAGAGCCCGTTCTCGGGCGCGCCGCACGGGGCCAAGGGGCTCGGTGAGTTGCCGATGGACGTCGGTGCGCCGGCGGTGGTGGCGGCCATCCACGACGCCATCGGCGTCTGGATCCATGACCTGCCGGCCACCCCGGAGCGGATCCTGGCGGCCATGACGGGAGCACCGACGCCTCCGCCGCCCGGGGTGAGCGCGCCCGGCTCGAAGCGTGGCCCGGCATGACGTATCGCTTCGTCGTCAACGGAGACCCGGTCGAGGTTGAGGTGCCGGGAATGCGACGCCTGCTCGACGTGCTTCGCGAGGATCTGTCCCTGACCGGCACCAAGGAGGGCTGCGGCGAGGGCGAGTGTGGCGCGTGCAGCGTGCTGCTCGACGGGATGGTGGTCGACTCCTGCCTCGTGCCGGTCTGCCAGGTGGAGGGGTCGACCGTCCGAACCGTCGAAGACCTGGCCGATGGCACTGCACTGAACGACCTGCAGGCAGCCTTCCTCGAGACTGGCGGCGCCCAGTGCGGGATCTGTACGCCGGGGATGCTGCTCGCCGGCGAGGCGTTCCTGGCAAGCGGTTCGGAGGCGACCGATGCCTCCATCCGCGAAGCGATCGCCGGAAACCTGTGCCGCTGCACCGGGTACACCAAGATTGTCGAAGCCATTGCGCTCGCTGCACAGCGGCGCTCAGCCCACCAGGAGGATCGAGGTTGACCGATCAGGTCCGCATCGCCACCGCGGTCACCGCGGTGGCTAACCACCTCAGGGAGCACCCGGGCGATGGAACATCGAATGACAGCCAGGCGGTCGCCACGCTCGATTCCGGGCTCCGATTCAGGGTGACCCACCCGAACGGAATGTCAGTCTTTACGGACATGCCAGCAGGGCTCGGCGGCGAGAGCTCCGCTCCATCGCCCGGCTGGCTGATGCGCGCCGCCGCTGCCGCCTGCGTGGCATCGATGATCGGGATCCGCGCGGCACAGGTGGGCGTCGCCCTGGACAGCCTGGCGGTGACCGTCGACAGCGTGTCGGATGATCGGGGTTTGGTCGGCACTGATGATTCGGTTCCGCCCGGTCCATCGGAGGCCACGATCGCGGTGCGCATTTCCGCGCCGGGAGCGAGCGGAGAGGCACTGCGCGAGCTGGTTCGCTGGGCGCATGCTCACTCGCCAGTCACCGATTCGATCGGGAGAGCCGTCCCTACCACCCTGAACGTTCAGGTCGAGTAGGTTCGCGCCACGATGCCTGTCGAGCCACCGGTCGTCTCTCCACGCACCCTTCCGGAGGCCTATGCCCTGATTGCGGCCGAGGCGTACCGCCCGGTCGCCGGCGGCACCGATCTGCTGGTGCAGATCACCGGAGAGATGGGCGAGCCGCCCGAGCGGGTGCTCGACATCTGGCGTCTCGATGAGCTGCGCGGTATCCGTGTCGAGTCGGATGCGCTGGTGATCGGGGCGCTGACGACCTACACGGAAATTCGTCGCTCGCCTCTGATAGGCGAGTTCCTGCCGGCCTTCGCCGAGGCTGCGGCAACCATCGGGGCAGTCCAGATCCAGAACCGCGGAACGATCGGTGGGAACGCGGTGAACGCGTCTCCGGCGGGCGACATGCTGCCCCTCCTCCTCGCCTGTGATGCCCAGCTCGTCGCGGGCAGCGCGGCGGGCGAACGGAGTGTCGCCGCGCTTGACTTCTGGCCGGCCTATCGGCGCACGGCGCTCGCACCGAGCGAGCTGCTGCTGCGGATCAGCATCCCCCTGGTGCCCGGCCGGCAGGTCCGCTACCGCAAGATCGGTACGCGGCGCGCCCAGGCGATCAGCAAGGTGGTGATGGCGCTCGCATGGCAGTCCGATGCCGACGCCAGATCCCCATGGCGCAATGTGCACCTCGCACTCGGGTCGGTGGCGGCGGTCCCCATCCGGGCAGCGCGCACCGAGGCCGTGCTCGAGGGTGCGCCGCCCACCGAGGTGGTTGCCGACCGTGCCGCCTCCACGCTCGCCGACGAGATTGAGCCGATCGACGATGTGCGGTCGAGTGCGGACTACCGCCGCGCGGTGGCGGCCCGCGTGCTGCATCGGCTGATTCGCGACGAGGGACGCTGGTAGGTGGCCGACGGCGGCGCAACCGTGGTCGGGGCGGCGACCGATCACGCCGAGGAGATTCTGACGCCGGCCGCCCTCGCGTTCGTCGCGCGGCTGCATCGGTCCTTCAACCCGCGCCGCAAGGAGCTGCTGGCGGCACGAACCGAGCGCCAGGCGCGCTTTGACGCGGGCGAGCTGCCCGACTTCCTCCCCGACACAGCCCACATCCGCGGCGACCCGACCTGGCGGGTCGCGCTCACACCGCCGGACCTCGACGATCGTCGCGTCGAGATCACCGGCCCCGTTGAGCCGAAGATGATGATCAACGCCCTCAACTCCGGCGCGCGGGTCTTCATGGCCGATTTCGAGGACTCGCTCTCCCCCACCTGGACCAACGTGGTGACCGGGCAATGGGCGGTCCGCGAGGCCGTGCGCCGGCGCCTCACCTTCCAGACCGATGAGAAGGCATACGCGCTCAATCGCGACATCGCCACGCTGGTCATCCGGCCGCGCGGCTGGCACCTCGACGAGGCGCACGTCGAGGTCGACGGCTCCCCCATCGCCGCCAGCCTGTTCGATTTTGGGCTGGTCATGTTCCACAACGCGGCGGAGCTGCTGGAGCGTGGGTCGGGGCCGTATTTCTACCTGCCCAAGCTGGAGTCGCATCTCGAGGCGCGACTCTGGAACGACGTCTTCCTGGCGGCACAGGAGATGCTCGGCATCCCGCACGGCAGCATCCGGGCCACGGTCCTGATCGAGACGATCCTGGCGGCCTTCGAGATGGACGAGATCCTGTACGAGTTGCGGGAGCACGCATCGGGCCTGAACGCCGGGCGCTGGGACTACATCTTCAGCCTGATCAAGAAGTTCCGGTCTCGCAGCGACATGATCCTGCCGGACCGCATGCAGGTGACCATGGCGGTTCCGTTCATGCGCGCCTATCAGCAGCTGCTGGTGCGCACCTGCCACGCGCGGGGCGCACACGCCATCGGTGGCATGAGCGCCTTCATCCCCAACCGACGCGAGTCCGTGGTGACCGAACGCGCCCTGGCGGCCGTTCGTGCCGACAAGCAGCGCGAGGCGGGCGACGGCTCGGACGGAACGTGGGTGGCTCACCCGGACCTGGTGCCGGTGGCGCGCGAGATGTTCGACGCCGCACTCGGCGATCGCCCCAACCAGAAGGACCGCTCCCCGAGCGTGGCTCCGGAGGCGGCCGACCTGCTGCGCACGGCAATTGACGACGGTCAGGTCACCGAGGCGGGCGTGCGCACCAACGTGACCGTGGCGCTCCAGTACCTCGCCTCGTGGCTCAACGGCAACGGCGCCGCGGCGATCAACAACCTGATGGAGGACGCGGCGACCGCGGAGATCAGCCGCTCGCAGCTCTGGCAGTGGCGGGTGAATGGTGTCGCGCTCGACGACGGGAGACCGATGTCGGCCGAGCTCTACGCGGCGATCCGCGACGAGGAGATCAGTCGGCTGCAGTCGTCTGCCGCGGGATTCCGTTGGACCGATGCGGCCGCGCTGCTCAACGACCTGGTCCTGGCCGACCAGTTCGCCGAGTTCCTGACGTTGGCAGCCTACCCACTCCTCGACTGAGGGCCCCGCCGGCCGCAGCGCACGGGCGGCGGTATCATGGCCGGAGGCCCGGAACCGGGTCCCAAGCCCCGTGAGGAGGTCAGTCTTGGAGCACCAGCCGCCTGCTGCATCGGTCCCCGACCTCCCCTTCGTGAATCAGCGCGACCCCGCCCAGCGGCTCGGGCCCGACGGCGCGCTCGCGATCAGCCGCAGAGCCCCCAAGTGGGCGGACATCGCCGACGAGAAGTGGTCGGACTGGCGCTGGCAGCTCAGCAACCGGGTGAATACCCTCGAAGAGGTCGGCGAGGTACTCAATCTCACCGACGAGGAGCGCGAGGGCCTCTCGGCGAGCGACAAGTTCCGGGTCGATATCACCCCATACTTCATCAGCCTGATCGACCCCGACGATGCTGACGACCCGATCCGCCGCCAGGTGATCCCGCTCGGCCGCGAGCACGAGGCGTTCACCGGGATGATGGAGGACTCGCTGGCCGAGGACCGCCATTCGCCGGTCCCGGGCCTCGTGCACCGCTACCCCGATCGCGTCCTGATGCTGGTCACCACCCAATGCGCCAGCTACTGCCGCTACTGCACCCGCAGTCGGATCGTGGGCGACGCGGCCCAGAACTTCAACCGGCAGGAGCATGAGGCGCAGCTCGACTATCTGCGCCGCACGCCGCAGGTGCGCGATGTACTCATCTCCGGCGGAGATGGCCTGACGCTTGCCCCAAGACTGCTCGAGACGATCATCCGCGGCCTGCGCGAGATCCCCCACATCGAGGTGATCCGGATCGGTAGCCGGGTCCCGGTCTTTCTCCCGCAGCGCATCGACGACGCGCTGTGCGAGATGCTGGGCCGGTACCACCCGCTCTGGCTGAACATCCACGTCAACCATCCGAACGAGATCACCCCGGAGCTTGCCCGTGCCTGTGACCGCCTCAGCCGGGCGGGGATTCCGCTCGGAAACCAGTCGGTGCTGCTGGCCGGGGTCAACGACTGCGTGAACATCCAGCGCGAGCTGGTGCATCGGCTGGTGGAGATTCGGGTGCGCCCCTACTACCTGTACCAGTGCGACCTGGTGGAGGGGTCGGGCCATTTCCGCACCCCGATCGGCAAAGGGATCGAGATCATGGAGGGGCTGCGCGGCCACACCTCGGGGTACGCGGTGCCGACCTTCGTGGTGGACGCGCCCGGCGGCGGCGGCAAGATCCCGGTCGCGCCCAACTACCTGGTCAGCTACAGCGACCACAAGGTGGCGCTCCGCAACTACGAGGGCTTCATGACCACCTACGAAGAGCCGACGAGCTACCGCCCGCACGACAGCTCGCGATGCGAGTTCTGCCAGCATCCCCGCAGCGAGCCTGGCCAGTCAGGGATCGCCGGCCTGCTCGGGGGTGAGCAGATGTGGATCGAACCCTCCGGCTTCGCCGAGATCCACACCCGCGGATCGACCGATGGCCATCGGCTCCAGTCGCCGGAGAAGTGGGTCCCCTACGGCGTCGGGGCAATCCGCGGCGAGCCCGTGTCCGGGGACGAGCGCCCGCGGGAGATCGAGACTACGGACGGCAAGGAGTAGGCCAGCGATGCGTCCGCTGAAGCTCGGCCTGGTCCTGCCGATGCTCGAGAGCGTCGAGACCGGCGAGAAGGTGCCGTGGAGCGCAATCCGGGAGCAGGCGCTGCTGGCCGAGGAGATCGGGTTCGACACCGTCCTGATCCCCGACGAGTTGCTCTGGCGGCCGGCCGCGTGGTCGGGGCCGCGCGGCTTCTGGGAGTGCGTCTCGATGACCGCTGCCGTCGCCGCGGCCACGTCGACGATCGAGATCGGAACCTGGGTCCTTTCCGCGCTCCACAGAAATGCGGGCCTCACCGCCAAGGTGGTCGAGACGATCGATGAGATCAGCGGCGGCCGGTTCCTACTGGGCCTGGGGGCGGGCCATGCCGGGAAGCAGGGAGAAGCGTTCGGCTTCCCAGAGGATCGCACCATCGGTCGCTACGAGGAGGCACTGCAGATCATCGTGCCGCTACTGCGGGAGGGGCGTGCCGACTTCCACGGCGAGTTCCACAGCGCGATCGATCTCGAGCAGCGACCGCGCGGCCCGCGTCCCGGCGGCGTGCCGATCATGCTCGGCGGGCACGGTCCGCGCACGATGCGGCTCGCCGTCCAATACGCGGACATCTGGAGCGCCTTTGCCACCGAGAGCAGCCTGCCCGCCGCCTTCGAGGCGATGCTGGCCGGCCTCGACGCGGCCTGTGCCGCGGCCGATCGGGATCCGAGCAGCCTGGGACGATCGATCGGCGTCATGGTGGAGCCAACCGAAGACCACGGTGCGGAAGCGGCCGACCTGGGTGTCCCGATCACCGGCACGGCCGACGAGATCGCCGGCACGTTCACGACCTTCGCCGCCATGGGGGTCACGCGCCTCGAGGTCATGCTGTGGCCGAACACCGTCGCGGCCGTCGAGGCGATGCGGCCGGTGCTGGCCGCGCTCGACTCATGATCGTCGGAGGAGCGTCATTTCTCAGCTGAGCGCTCGCTCGATGAAGCGACCGGCCCCCCTTCGTCCGGCGAAGACACCGTCTCGGACGACCGGCTCGCCCCGCAGCAGAACGGATTGCACGGCGCCGCGCACGGCGAGCCCCTCGTACGGCGTGAAGTCCGAGCTGTGATGCAGGCCCGTCTGGCGCAGCGTGCGCGAGGCGTCGGCGTCGAAGAGGACCAGGTCCGCGTCCCGCCCGACTTCGACCGACCCCTTGTTCGCCAGTCCAAAGAGCCGGGCCGGCGTCGTGGACAGGACGTCGACCATCCGTTCGAGCGTCATGCGGCCCGCCGCAGGGCCGAGCCCGTGCACCAGCGAAAGCAGAGTCTCGATCCCCGGCGCGCCGTTGCTGATCTGCGGGAACGGCGGAGCCGGGACAGCCTTCTCGACTGCCAGTCGATCCGGCACGTGGTCCGACGCGACGAGGTCGAGGCCACCCGCACGCAGTCCGAGCCAGAGCGCCTGACGATCCGCCTCGCTGCGCAGCGGTGGCGAGATGACGTTCCGGATCACCTCGGCCTCATCCTCGACGGCATAGCGCGCATCGGTCAACGCCAGGTAGGGGGGGCAGGTCTCGGCGAACACCGGCCAGCCGCGCGCCTTGGCGGCGGCCACTTCGGCGAGTGCATCGGCGCACGAAAGGTGCACGAGATAGACCGATGCCTCCGCGGCACGAGCCAGCGCGATGGCCCGGTGGGTCGCCTCCGCCTCCGCGTACGCAGGACGGGTAAGGGCATGGTGCCGGCACGTGACGTTGCCCTGGGCAAGCGCCTCAGCCACCAGGGCGTCGATGACGGTGGCGCTCTCGCAGTGGACCTGCAGCATCCCGCCGTGGCGGCCCATGGCGCGAAGCGCCTCGAGGAGGCGCTCATCGCTCAGGCGGAAGTCGTAGACCATGAACGCTTTGGCGGTTGGGACGCCGGAGTCGATCAGCTCGGGAAGTTCAGCGATCGGATCAGACTGTTGTCCTGTCATGACCGCCGACAGGCCGAAGTCGACCGCGGACTCCCCTTCCGTTCGAGCGCGGAATTCGTGCAGCCCCGCCAGCAACGAGCGCGAACCCTCCTCGCTGATGCCGGTCCCCGGATTGTTGAAGGCAAGGAAGGTAGTCGTGCCACCGAATGCGGCGGCCACCGAATCGGCGAAGAAGCGGTCCGGCTGATCTGGGCTCGGCAGACGGGTGTGGGTGTGCACGTCGATCACCCCGGGCAACACGAGCAGGCCCGTGGCGTCGATGTGCTCGCGCGCGTCCCGCCCAACGTCCTCGCCGACCGCGGTGATCCGGCCGTCATCCACCGCGACATCGACGCGTGATGA
>JBBEBK010000001.1:5176-9311 GCA_040882375.1 Chloroflexota bacterium | reverse complement strand
GAAGGTCAACTTCGAGGTTGAGTCCAGCCCCCGCGGTCCCCGCGCCGGCAAGGTCACAGCCGCTTAGCACCGATCCGGGCGCTCCGGCGCCCGCGACTCGACACGCGATCGCCCGGCCCCTTGTGGGCCGGGCGATCTGCATTTGGCGATGACATCGACCTCTTCCCCCACCTCCCCCCTTGCCGCGGCGGCGCTGCGCCTGCTTGGCGAGCGGCGCCTGATCCTGGGCGTGAACCGTGGGCCGGTTACCTTCTCAGCGGGCGCTGACGGCAAGCTACGGGCTCGCAGGGGCTCTGGCGGCGTGGTAACGGCCCTCTCCCAGGTCGGCGAGCATGTACCGGTCACCTGGGTTGCTGCGACCATGAACGACGCCGAACGCCGCGCAGCCCGCGACCCGGATGCGGTGACCAGGGCCCTGCCCACCGATCGGGTAAGGCTTCGCCTGGCGCCGGTCGAGCGATCGGTCTTCGAGGCCGCGCACAACGTCATCGCCAACCCGCTGCTCTGGTTCTTCCAGCACGAGATGTGGAACCTTCCGGAGCGCCCGATGATCGATGCCCCGACCATGCGGGCCTGGCAGCGCGGCTACGTGCGCCTGAACGAGGCATTCGCCGAGGCCATCCTCGACGAGGTCCCCCGCGACGACCGGGAGCCGCGGATCATGCTCCACGACTACCACCTCTACCTCGCGGCGACCACCATCCGGCGCGCGCGTCCGGATGCCATCCTCAGCCACTTCACCCATATTCCCTGGCCGTCCTCTTCCCTCTGGCAGGTTCTTCCGCCCGTCATCCGTGAGGGGATCGCGCGCGGGCTGCTGGCCAACGACATCGTCGGCTTCCAGACGGCGCGCTACGCGCATAACTTCCTGCGCTGTGTCGAGTCGTTCGTGCCGAACGCGCGCGTCAACTTCCGGTCGCGCACCGTCGCGCATGACGGCCGGCTGACGCGGGTGCGCGTGTATCCGATCAGCATCGACGTCGCCGCAACTCGCCGGGTGGCGACAACGGCGGCAGCGCGCCGTCGTCGGGCCGAGCTGGAGGCGATCAGCGCGGAGCGGATCCTGGTGCGGGTCGACCGGCTGGAGCCGTCGAAGAACATCCTCCGCGGATTCCACGCGTTCGAGGCGCTGCTCGAGCTGCATCCCGAGCTGCGCGGCCGCCTGACGTTCCTCGCATTCCTCGTTCCGTCACGAACCGGTATCCGCGAGTACCGCGACTACGGCCGCAAGGTCCGTGATGCTGCCGAGCGGATCAACGCACGGTTCGGCCGGCACGGCCGCGTGCCGGTGCAGATCTTCTTCGAGAACAACTACGCCCAGGCGCTGGCGGCCCTGGCGATCGCCGACGTCGTCCTGGTCAACCCGCTGATCGACGGCATGAACCTTGTCGCCAAGGAGGCCGCGGTGGTCAACGACCGTGATGGCGTACTGGTCCTTACCGAGACAGCCGGGGCGTACGACCAGATGGCCGATGGCGTGCTGCCGGTCGCCGCCGCCGACATCGTTGGCACAGCCCACGCCCTCGCCACCGCGCTTGCCATGCCGTTGGCCGAGCGCCGCGCTCGACTCAAGCGCCTGCGGGCCGGGGTCGAGCGCGAGGACATCTCCTGGTGGCTCCGGCGCCAACTTGTGGATCTTGCCAAGATCGCCGAATCGCGCGGCGACTGAGGGGAACATTCGAGGTCACCCGCCGAAGGACTCCGCCACGCCCCGGAGGACCCGGGCCAGCGCTTCCGGCGACGGCACCGTCACGTCAGCCGCGTCGCTCACCGCGCGAGACACCTCGGCACCCCCGGCGACCGCCAAGGTGAGCGTCGCCAGCCCCTGGGCTCGCAGCGCGTCTGCCGCATGGAACATGTCGATGTCGGTGACGTCATCGCCCGTCACGAGAAGCCCGCGCAGTGCATGTTCCTGGGCGATCCTGGCCACCGCGCTCCCCTTGTCTCCCATGCCCGCCGGTCGCAACTCGATGCTGCGCCGCCCCTCCCGCAGCTCGAGCCCCAGCGGCAGGATGCGAAGGGCCGCGAGGAGCATCTGCCGAGCAGCTTCGGGATCGGGCGCTGCCCGGTAATGAACGGTCGCTGAGAGGCCCTTATCGTCAATCGCGACACCGTCCGCCGGTGGCACGGCTGCCAGTGCGGCCTGGAGGTCGGCCCTGAGCCCCTCGGCGCGTACCGGGACCTGAGGTACGTCCGAGCCAGGGGCGAGCCACTCGAGACCGTGGTTGCCGACGATCAGGAGTTGGCGGCCCACCGGGCCGAGGATGCGGCGCGCGTCGGCCGCCGATCGACCGGTGACGACCGCCACCACCGCCAGCCGGCGCGCCAGATCCCGCAACAGGTCCGAAACCTCCGGGATCGGCTGTGCCGCCGCGGGCTCATCAACGATCCGTGACAGCGTCCCGTCAAGGTCGGTCACCAGGCCCGCGGGCGTCATGAGGAGCACGTCTCGCGCGAGCTGGATGTGCTGCTCGGTCCGATCGCTCGTCATCGACCAATTGTCGCGTCCTTGCGACCGCGGTGCGCCGCGAACCGGTCGCCAGCACGGCCGGTCGCGCAGTGGCCACCCCGGACCGCTCTCGAGGCGCACCGCGGAAGCACAGCTCGATGCGCACACGGCACATCATTTGCGGGACATTTGACACTTCCCACGCTGGCGGCGCAGAACGATCCTAGGCGCATGCGGAGGCTCGCCTGGCGGTGCCACCGGTGCAGCCCTCGGGCCCACCGCAGCGGAAGGAGGCAGCCGGGATGACGCGGGTGCTTGTCGTCCACCACGACATTGACATCGCCGACATCGAGGCCGATGGACTCCGACGCATGGGCTACGAGGTGGACCAGTGTGCCGGGCCGGCGGGCGGCGGCGAGTGTCCGGTGATGCGCGGGGAACGATGCTGGCAGGTGGACTGGGCGGATGTCCTCGTGTACGACGTCTGGGCCGCCGGCGATGACGGGGGTGAGCTCCTCGAGGACATTCGCAACCTCTACCCCGATATCCCCGTTGTGATGACGTCCGGAGGCCTCATGCTCGACTGGGAGGAGTCCGAGGGGCCTCATCAGGTGACTCCGGTCAATGGCCCACCGAACCCGGTCTCGCTGGCGGCGGCGGTCGAGGCCGCACTCCGCTCGGCCCCGTTTCGGCCATCACCGGCCGTCGGGAGGGCCTCACCAGTGACACGGGAGCCGGTGGCGGCCGCTCGAACGCCTCACTGGTAGAGCTCGCGGTTACCCCTCGCAACCGATCCCGTCGTGATCGCCGTCAAACCGGTGCGGATCCGGTTCGAGGACGGTGAACCGCCGAGAGACGACGCCACCGCAATCCAGGTCGGGCGGCGGTGGTGGGATGCAGACGGTCGGGTAAGCAGCGTCGCACCGCGACGGCGCCAGCGTGGGCGGTCAGGTTCCGGGGGACAGGTCCGCGGCGGCCAGGATTGCCGGACGCCTCGCCGAGGTGCAGGACGCTGACAGTCCCATGATGGCGTCGTGCTCGCGCTGATCCACTGCAAGATCCCACCGCACCTTGACGGCAAGCCAGTCGGCCAGGTAATCGCAGACCGCGTGCGGGCGATCGGGCAGCCAGTCGGCCGGGTCCATGTCCGATTTGCGGCTGTTCGAGGTCGATGAAACGGCGATCAGCTCCCATCCAGTGCCGAGATCGTTGGCGAACGCCTCTCGCCGTTGCGGAGTCCACGCCGATGCGCCGGAGTCCCATGCTTCAGCGAGGGCGATAACGTGGTCGATGCTCACGTCGGCAGGATCGGTGAAGGTCAGGCCGTCATACGCGCTGAACCACGATCCCCCGCTCAGGCTGCACCCGGCTCCGACGCTCACCTGCGTCATCGACTCCGCGATGAGAACTTCCCAGCGCGTGTTGCAGCCATCACCGTCCTCGTCGGACCAGTGGGAGAAGAGGTCTCGCTCGTAGCCGGTGCGCTGCTCCGACGCGATCCCAAGCAGTGCCAGTAGCTCCGGCAACGACAGCTCCCCGGCTGCCGCCGACGGTGGTGGCACCGCTGGTGACGCGCTCGTGGTGGCAGCCTCGCTCTCGGGGAGGCTTGTCGCGGCCGGTGTCGCCGTCGCGAGGGTGGCGATCGTCGTCGGCACCGATCCGGGCGAACCCGCGTGGGGGGGGGGG
>JBBEBK010000001.1:0-5166 GCA_040882375.1 Chloroflexota bacterium | reverse complement strand
GCCGACGGACCGTTGCGGCTGAGCAGCCAGAGCAGGACGAGGGCCGCCGCCGCAAGGCTGGCGGAGAACCAAACTCGTTCCGGCTTCACGCGACGCATATCGGCATCCCACCGTCGGCTAGAAGTCGCCGAATTCGCCCACCACCCGGCCGTCCTTGATACCGTACACCGTCAGTGGCCCGGCGAGGACACCACCCATCCCTGGGGCGCCGGCCGGCATGCCCGGGAGGGCAATGCCGTCGAGGTCCGGCCGCTCACGGAGGAGCTGCTCGATGGCGGCCAGCGGGACGTGGCCTTCGACGAAGTAGCCGGCGATCACCGACGTGTGGCAGCTGCGCATGTCGGCCGGGATGCCGTACTCATCTTTCATGTCGGCGATGTTCTCGGCCAGCACGACACGGACGCGCATTCCGGCATCTCGCAGATAGGCTTCGTGTCCGGAGCAGCAGGTGCAGGTCGGCGACTTCGTCAACACCAACTCGTCGTCGGGAGTCCCGGGGTTGCGGCTCGGTGCCGCGCCAGGCTGCGCGCACGAGGCGAGGAGGAGAGCGAGGAGGAGAGCCGACCAGCCGGCCCGCGGCAGGATATGCATGCGAGCACTGTGGCGTGCGGCGCTAGCGCTTGAAAGGGGCTAGGCGACCCATCTGTGCCGGGCCAGATGGCACCAGCTGCACCCGTCAGGGAATGACCGCGAAGAGAAGCGGAGGCGTCGCAGAACGGTCTGGGGGATCTGCGGGACCATTTCGTGGTCGGGGCGAAAGGATTCGAACCTTCGACCTCCTGAACCCCATTCAGGTGCGCTACCAGGCTGCGCTACGCCCCGACCGGACCTTGAGTGTACGACACGCGCACGCCGCCGACGAGCGGGCGAAGGAGTGGCGGGCCATCGGACCCGCGGCGGCGGTTCCATCGGCCCTTCCTGATCCGCGGCATTCAGCGTAGCGTCTGCGGAGATGCACACGAAAGCACCCGACTCGGGAGTGCCTCCGGCGCTCGAAGCGCCGCGGGCTTTGCTTCGGGTCCCCTACCGCGGGTCGGACCTGATCGCGCGTCGCCTGCTCAACAAGGACACCGCCTTCCCCGAGCGAGAGCGCGAGCAGTTTGGGCTGCGCGGCTTGTTGCCGGCAGGCGTTGCATCAATGGATGAGCAGGTCGCGCTGGAGCTCGAGCACGTGCGGCGCAAGTCGGACGACCTCGAGCGCTACATCGGCCTCGCCGCTCTCCAGGACCGCAACGAAACGCTCTTCTACCGCCTCCTCGTCGACAACCTCGAGGAGTTCCTGCCGATCGTCTATACCCCCACCGTTGGTCGCGCCTGCGAGGAGTTCAGCCACATCTTCCGGCGCCCGCGGGGTGTATGGATCACGCCGGCCGACATCGGTCGCATCGACGCGATCCTGCGTGCGGCGACCGATCGAGACATCCGACTCATCGTGGTGACCGATAACGAGCGAATCCTGGGCCTCGGTGACCAGGGGGCCGGAGGGATGCCGATTCCGGTCGGCAAGCTCGCGCTGTACACCGCGGCCGCGGGCATCTATCCCGCCCACACGATGCCGATCTCCCTGGATGTCGGCACCGACCGGCGGGAACTGCTCGATGACCCACTCTATCTCGGCTACCGAGAGCCACGGCTGCGCGGCGCGGCGTACGACGCGGTGGTCGAAGCGTTCGTGGACGCGATCGGCCGCGTCTTCCCGAGGGCGCTGCTCCAGTGGGAGGACTTCAAGCAGCACAACGCGCTGCGCATCCTGGATCGTTATCGGCACCGGCTCCCCTCCTTCAACGACGACGTGCAGGGAACCGGCGCGGTTGTGCTTGCCGGTCTGCTCGCCGCCCGCCTCTCCCGCGGCGGGCTCTTCCGCGAGCGGATCCTCTTCCTGGGCGCCGGCGCCGCGGCGCTCGGGATCGCCCGCCTCGTCGCGCGGCAGCTCGCGGACGAAGGGATCAGCGCGATCGCTGCCTCTCATGCCATCGCCATGATCGACAGCCGCGGACTCGTGACCACTTCGCGACCGGAGCTTCCCGCCGACCAGCGGCCCTTTGCCACCGATGCGGGCCGGGTGGCTGCCCTGGGACTCGATCAAGCGGCCCTGCGCGACCCTGTCGCCATCGCGCGCGCCTTCCGACCGACGGTCCTCATCGGCACGACCGGCACGCCGGGTGCGTTCAGCGAGGAGCTGATCCGCGAGGTGGCGCGACACGACGACACACCGGTCATCCTGCCGCTCTCAAATCCGAGCGACAAGACGGAGGCGCGACCTGACGAGGTCCTGGCCTGGACCGATGGACGGGCGCTGGTGGCAACCGGCAGCCCCTTCCCCGATGCGGAAGGGGCCTGGGGGACGCGGGTCATCGGTCAGGCGAACAATGTCCTGATCTTCCCCGGCGTCGGTTTGGGTGCGATCGTGGCCGAGGCACGCGAGCTGACCGACGACACGTTCCTCGTGGCGGCTCGCGAGTTGGCCGGGATGCTCACCGCGGAGCGATTGGAGACGGGCGCCCTCTACCCGCCGATTCGCCAGTTGCGCAGCGTGGCGCGCACCGTCGCGGTGGCCGTCGTGCGCCACGCGCGGCAGAGCGGCTACGGGCGCCAGTACCGCGACGAGGAGATCGAGCCGGCCGTGGATCGCGCCATCTGGGAGCCCGAATACCTGACCCTGGAGCCGGTCTGACGGTCAGTCGGCGAGCTCATCCTTAGGCGCGCGCGCCATCAGCTCGGCGACCGCCTCCATCGGCGCGCGGCCGCCATGAACCACCGCGTCGACCTGCTCGGCGATCGGCAGTTCAACGCCGTACTCGGCCGCCAGCTCGAGCGCCCCACGCACGGTGGAGACGCCCTCCGCGACACCGTTGAGCTGCGCGGCGGTATCGGCCCAGGACAGGCCGGAGGCCATCAGCTCGCCGGCCCGTCGGTTGCGGGAGAGCGGACTCATGCAGGTGGCGATCAGGTCCCCAACTCCCGCCAGCCCGGCGAAGGTCATCGGGTTGGCGCCGGCTGCCACCCCCAGCCGGGTCATCTCGGCGAGGCCCCTGGTGATGATCCCTGCCTTGGCCGAGTCGCCCAGCCGCAGGCCGTCCACGAAGCCGGCCGCCAGCGCGACGACATTCTTCAGCGCGCCGCACAATTCGACCCCGACCAGGTCGGGGTTGGTGTAGACCCGGAACCGGTCGCTCGCCAGGACCGCCGCCAACTCCACCGCCAGGTCCGGATCATCCGATGCGATCACCGATCCGGCCGGCAGCCCGGCCGCGATCTCGCGCGCCAGGTTCGGCCCGGAGAGCGCCGCCACGCGTCGTCCGGGCAGCTCGGCGGCGATCACCTGGCTCATGCGATGGCGCGTGCCCTCCTCGATCCCCTTGACCAGACTGAGCACCGGGGCGCCCGGATACAGGTGAGGCGCAACACGGTGCAGCGTGGCACGCAGATGCGCGGAGGGGACTGCGATGACAAAGAGTCGATGCGGTTCCGCCAGGTAGGTGTCATCGGTGACCACGCGGAGGTTCGGCGGGAAGGTGATGCCCGGCAGGTACCGACCGTTGTGGCGGGAGGCCGCCATCTCGGCGTTGGCCTCCGCGCTGTGTGCCCAGATCGTGACCGGGCGTTGGGCCGCTGCCAGCTGCACCGCCAGCGTGGTGCCCCAGGCTCCGGCCCCGATGACCCCAACCTGGTCGGTCATGGCCGACGGCTACTCGACTTCGATGGAATGGCGCTCTGGCGGCGCGGCGGACGCCGGTTCGTCACCCATCTTGCCGATCCAATGGTCAAGGTAGCTGCGGGCCGCGAGTAGCTGTTCTCGTCCGGCCGCCTTGACGTGGCGGCGCGTCTCCTCGGGCAGGACGTTGTGCATCACCGCCCAGAAGGCGGTCTCCATGCTCGCGCGGCTGTCGCTGCGCTGCAGCCGACGCTCGAGCTCCTCGATGCGTGCTTCAAGGTCAGTTGTCATGTCTTCCACGTGCCTTTCCTGCTGTCGTCGGCGACGGAGCCGCAAATCGGATCTTGAGAACATGGTCATCGAACCTGGCGCCGAGTGTCGCAGCGCCGATCAGTGCCCGCGGCAGCACCGCGTTGCGCCGCCACGTGCCGACCTCGATCAACAACTCATCGGCATGTCGGGTCAGCGAGATCTCCTCCTTCATGGCGAACGGCAACTCAACCGACAGGATGAACTCCTCCCCCTCCCTCACCACCGAGTAGGGTCGCCCGCGGTAGAAGTGTACCGTCGGGTCGGTCGCGCCATACAGCGCCTTCCCGAGCTCGGTGAGCATCGGTATCCCGACCACCTCCCGGTCGAAGAAGGGCGCCTGGAGCACCGGAATCGGTGCAAATGAGTGCTCGACCAGCGGCCCGTAGCGCTGCTGCGCCTCGTACCATCCGCGGAAGAACGGACCGACCTCATCGGGCAGGATGCGGTTGGCCACGACCAGGTCGGTCGGATAGCCATACAGGTGGAAATAGGTGAAGGAGCGTTCAGCCTCCTTGATCACCACGTGCTCCAGGGTGAGCACCACGCGGATGGAGGTGCGATCGGGATCGGTCAGCAGGTCGTGCAGGTGCTCGAGCTTGCGAAACAGCTCCTCGCCGGCGTTGAAGACGTCGTCGCCGGGCATCGGCATCCCCACCACTCGCTGGATGAACGGGCCTGTCAGCTGGCTGATGCGCCGCCCGATCGGCTCGATCTTCTCCATCCACCATTTCCCCGCTTCGGGGAGTGAGAGGAGGCGGAGCGTCTCGCCGGTCGGCGCCGCGTCAACCACGATGACGTCGTAGTTGCCCGAGTCGTGGTGCTCGGCGATCCACAGCAGGCTGCCGATCTCGTCCATGCCCGGCAGCACCGTCATCTCCTCGGCCAGCACCTCGTCCAGGCCGCGCCAGCGCAGCACGCTGCTGGCGTACTGCTGGATTCGCCCCCAGTAGCGCGCGACGTTGAAGAACGCGTCGGACTCCTGGCCGTGGAGGTTCGGAGCGATCTCGATCGGCTCGGGTCCGAGCTCGATCCCGAGGGCATCGCCCAGGCTGTGCGCGATGTCGGTCGACAGCACGATCGTCCGGTAGCCTCGCTGCGCGCATGCCAGCGCGGTGGCCGCCGCGACGCTCGTCTTACCGACCCCTCCCTTGCCGGTGTATACGAGGATGCGCGGCGATCGGTTGGCGTTCCCGCTCAGC